>NZ_JBVHEP010000024.1:119464-157608 GCF_055562795.1 Streptomyces sp. NPDC016851 | reverse complement strand
GCGGTGCCTGTTCTCGGGCCGCGCCCGCCGGGGCCCGCCGCGGCCCCCCCCCCCCCCCCCCCCGGGGGGGGGGGCCCGGGGCCCCCCCCGCCCCCCCCCCCCGTCGTCGTCAGCCGCTGATCTGCGGGGCGAGCAGCACCGGAAGCCGGGTCGTCCGGGGCTTCGCCGGAACCTCGGCCACGGCTCTGGCCAAGGCCTGTTCCACGCCGTGCACGACGGACAGATGGCGGTCGGCCCGCCCGAACGCCGTGTACACCCACGGCCGGCTGAGGGCCTGCGCGGCATCGCCGGGCAGCACCACGACCACCGCCGGCCACCGGCTCCCCACCGCCTGGTGCGCGGTGAGCGCCCAGCCGTGCCGCACGGACTGCTCCACCCGCTCCTTCGGTACGACGACGTCCTCGCCCTCGCACGCCAGATGCAGCCCCTCGGCATCCGCCTTCACCACGCGGCCCGGCAACGCACGGCCCGGCACGGGGGAGTGGACGACACGGTCACCGGGGTCGAAGCCGCCGAAGCGACCCGGGCCCGGATTGAGCCGCTCCTTCAACGCCGCGTTGAGCGCACGCGTGCCGACGGCGCCGCCGTGCCCCGGCGTGATCACCTGCGTCTGCTCGGGCGGTACGCCGATCGCCCGCGGCACCGAGTCCACGACGAGCTGCACCGTCCGGTGCACGGCCTCGCCCGCGTCCCGCACCGGCACGATCACGACCTCCTTGCCGGGGGCCTCGACCTGGTTCAGCTCGCCGACGCCGATACCGGAGACCAGCTCGCCCAGCGGCCCGGCATCCGGCTGCCGCGAGGCGATCTGCGGGCAGATCCGCGCCGCGAGCAGATCCGCGAACACCCGGCCCGGACCCACCGACCACAGCACCGCCGGATCCCCGGCCAGCACCAGCCGCGCCCCGTCCGGCAGCGACTCCGTCAGCAGCGCGGCCGTCTCGACATCCAGCTGCGGCGCGTCGAGCACGACGAGCAGATCGAGATCCAGCGCCCCGTCGGCGTCCCGGCCGGGTCCTTCGGCCCCGGAGAGCAGCCCGGCGACGGTGGCCACGGGGGCGTGGGCGCCGGGAGCGGCATCGGCCGTTTCGGCGGCCTGCCCGGGGAGGACGGCACCCGGATCCGCGACCGGGTCCGCCGGGTGGCCGGAGCGGCGGAGCAGGGCCGCGAAGCGGGTACGGCCGATCGGGCCGTGGGTGGCGGCCCAGGCACGCAGGCCCAGCGTGTGCGCGGCGGTCAGCAGTGCCGCGGGCTCGGTCAGGGAGGCCTCGCCGCCGGTGTGCAGGACCAGGCCGTGTGCGGCGACCGCGCGGAGCAACTCGGCCGTCGAACCCCGGGCCGTGCCGGCGACCCGCTCCCAGTCCTCGGCCGAACCGTCCTGCTTGGGTACCGAGTTCACCAGCCGGGCGAGACCGTCGGCCAGGCTCTCCTCCGCGAGCGCGTACCGCTCCAGGCCCACCAGGACACGGACCGGACGCTCCTCGTCCTCCTCCGCGCCCTCCTCCTCCGTCCGGGCCGGCGCGCTACCGGGCTCGTCCAGGGCGTCCTGGAAGACCAGCGCCTCGCCCTCCGCGATCGCCTCCTGCACGGCACCGTCGGGGTCCGGCACGCCCCGCTGGGTCAGGGCCGCGAGGAGCGCCGGCATCTCCAGGGCCGTGTGCCCGGCCAGCGCGGCCTGCTCCAGGAGCCAGACGGTGACGGCCCGGCCCCGCCGCTCGTCGTCGGGGCCGCACTCGGCGCCGAGCAGGGCCCGGGCGAACCCGTCGGCCTGCTCGGGACGCACGCCGGCGACCCGCAGCAGCTGCCACGGATCGGCCCGCAGCAGTTCGTCCGCGCCCTCGCCGAGGGCGGCGGCCACCTGCGGTGCGAGCGCCTCGGGGGCACCGCCCTCGCCGAGCACCTGCCGTACGGCCTGCACCGCGGCCGGCGCGGGGGCCGTCGACGCGGCGGCGGCCCCGGCCGCGACCGGCTGTGGCCGTCGGACCGGCTCCGGGGCGGAGCGGCGGGGGGCCGGCTCGGGCTCCGCGAACACCGCGGCGACCGGCTTCTCGCCGCTCTCCACGGCCCGTACGGCCGCGAGCAGATCGGCGGCCGTGCCGCTCAGCTTGGTGCCGACCTCGATCGGCGCCTTCTTCCCGGCCTTGCGCTGCTCGATGCGCTCCCGCTCCAGGCGCTGGGCCCGCAGCTCGGCCTCGGCCTCGGACACGTCACCGGCATCGGCTGCGTCCCCTTCGGTCCCCTCGGCCTCGGACACGTCACCGGCATCGGCCGCGTCCCCTTCGGCCCCCTCGGCCCCGGACACGTCACCGGAACCGGCCGCATCCGACCCGGGCTCCTCGGCCCCCTCGGTCTGCGCACCACCGGTCGGCGTCCCCGGCTCGGCGTCCTCCGTGGTCTCCGGCTCCGTGCTCACAGCGTGCTCCAGTCGTGATCGGGATAGCGGTGCACAGGCGCCGACACGTCGTCGAGCGCCCGGCAGATCTCGTCAGGAAGACTAAGGGTCTCCACTGACAACGCCGCCGTGAGCTGCCGCGCGTTGCGCGCGCCGACGATGGGCGCGGCCACCCCCGGCCGGTCGCGGACCCAGGCCAGCGCCACCTGGAGCGGTGTCACCGCGAGACCGTCGGCCGCGGTGGTCACGGCGTCCACGATGCGCCTGGCCGTGTCGTCCAGGTACGGCGCGACGAACGGCGCGAGATGCTCCGAGGCACCGCGCGAGTCCGGCGGTGTCGTGTCGCCCCGGTACTTGCCCGTCAGCACCCCGCGTCCCAGCGGCGAGGACGGCAGCAGCCCGATGCCCAGGTCCAGCGCGGCCGGCAGCACCTCGCGCTCGACGCCCCGCTGGAGCAGCGAGTACTCCAGCTGCGTGGCCGCGAGCCGGGTCCGCGTGCCGGGGGCCGCCAGTTGCCAGGTCGCGGCCTTGGCGAGCTGCCAGCCGCAGAAGTTGGAGACGGCGGCGTAGCGGGCCCGCCCGCTGGCGACCGCGAGGTCGAGGGCCTGGAGGGTCTCCTCCAGCGGGGTGTCCGGGTCGAAGGCGTGCACGTGCCACAGGTCGACGTAGTCGGTGCCGAGCCGGGAGAGCGAGGCGTCCAGCGCGGAGAGCAGATGGCCGCGGGAGGTGTCGAAGCGGCGGTCGGGGTCCGGCACGCTGCCGGCCTTGGTCGAGATGACCAGGTCCCGGCGGGCCACCAGGCCGTCCATGAGCCTGCCGAGCAGGTACTCGGCATCTCCGTCGCCGTACACGTCCGCGGTGTCGACGAGGGTCCCGCCCGCTTCCCAGAACGTCTTCATCAGGTCCGCGGCGTCGTGCTCGTCGGTGTCCCGTCCCCAGGTCAGGGTGCCGAGCCCGATCCGGGACACACGCAGGCCGGTGCGGCCGAGATGCCTCTGCTCCATGAACGCCGAGATTACTGGCCAGAGCCTTCCCTGTGGTGGGCTGTGGACAGCCGATTTCGCCGACCCGGCCGCGAGTCGCCCGGCCCCGCCACCCGCGGACGGGGCCAGGCCCCTACGTCCCAGCCGAGCCGCACGCTAAGGTCTGCGCACGTGCACGTTACTGATCGGTAAGGGGATTCGGCATGCAGCTCGGTATCAACCTCGGCTACTGGGGTGCCGGAATGGACGCGGACAATCTGGCCGTCGCCCAGGAGGCCGACCGGCTCGGATACGCCGTCTGCTGGGCCGCCGAGGCCTACGGCTCCGACGCCGCCACCGTACTGACCTGGGTCGCCGCCCAGACCGAACGCATCGACGTCGGCTCCGCCATCTTCCAGATCCCGGCCCGCCAGCCCGCGATGACCGCCATGACGGCGGCCACCCTCGACTCCCTCTCCGGCGGCCGCTTCCGCCTCGGCCTCGGCGTCTCCGGACCGCAGGTCTCCGAAGGCTGGTACGGCGTCAAGTTCGACAAGCCGCTGGCACGCACGCGTGAGTACGTCGAGATCGTCCGCAAGGCCATGACGCGCGAGCGCCTGTCCTACGAGGGGCAGCACTGGACGCTGCCCCTGCCCGGCGGCCCGGGCAAGCCCATCAAGCTGACCGTGCACCCGCAGCGCGAGCACATCCCGCTGTACATCGCCGCGATCGGCCCGAAGAACCTCGAGCAGACCGGCGAGATCGCCGACGGCGCCCTGCTGATCTTCCCCTCCGCCGACCACCTGGAGGAGACGACGATCAAGTACCTGCGCGCCGGCCGGGAGAAGGCCGGCAAGACCCTCGACGGCTTCGACGTCTGCCCGACCGTCCCGCTCGCCGTCGGCGACGACAAGGACGTCGCCGCGCTCGCCGACACCTTCCGCCCCTACACCGCGCTGTACGTCGGCGGCATGGGCAGCCCCAAGCAGAACTTCTACAACCAGCTCGCCCAGCGCATGGGCTACGAGAAGGAGGCCGCCGAGATCCAGGGCAAGTACCTGTCCGGCGACAAGCAGGGCGCCGCGGCCGCCGTCCCGCACGAGCTGATCGACAAGACCACGCTGCTGGGGTCCGTCGACCGGATCGCGGACCGGATGAAGGCCTACGCGGAGGCCGGCGTCACCACCCTGAGCCTCGCCCCGGCCGGCTTCACCCTCGACGAGCGGCTCGCGTCCCTGCGCGCCGGCACCGAGGCCCTGGAGCGCGCCGGGCTCGCCTGACACGACGCCACCCGGCGGAGTTGTCTGCGGCCGTGGTGGGGGCTCGGGGGTCTTCCCCGCCACGGCCGTCACGCAGAACAACGCCCCGCGCCTCCCGTGGTTACGCGGGATCTCACCGTCCCCGGCGGCAGAGACCCCCGCGGCCGTGCCGGACTCGCCTGTCCTCCATTTGGCGGAGTTGTCCGTCGCACCTGTTGCAGCGCCTTTCGCCCCGCACTTGACTCGTTCTTTGCGGAAACCTGCGGACTCACGCAGCACGCGCACGCGCGCGGGAGAGGTGCTCACGATGCTTTCGGCCAAGAGTGTGTTCCAGGAGATCCTCGCCGACGACGAGGCCTTCGCCCTGTTCTGCTCCATCGCCGCGAGCGGCGAGTCCCAGGGCGGCTGGGAGAACGCCCGTATCGCCGCGCTCGTCCCCGACAGCGAGCGGGAACTCGCCCCCAAGATCACCCGGCACGGCGCCGACGAGGACAAACACGGCCGGATCTTCAACGCCCTGATGAAGAAGCGCGGCCTCGACCCCGTCCCGGTCCCGCCGGAGACCGACTACACGATGCTCCTGGAGAAGAACGGCATCGGCCTCGCGCACGAGCAGCTGGGCCGCGACGAGCGGCTCACGGTCCAGGACATCGTCACGTACCTCTCGCACAGCAGGGTCACCGAACAGCGCGCCTCCGAGCAGATGCAACTGCTCCGCAAGCACTTCGCCGACGACCCCGACATCGGCCGCGCCGTCAGGCAGATCTCCGACGACGAGGACAACCACCTCGCCTACTGCCACGAGGAACTGCTGCGCTTCGCCTACGCGGGCCACGGCCGGACCATCCAGCGGACCCTGCGCGCCTGCGCGTTCGCCGAGATCCGGATCTACCGGGACGTCAGCCTCGCCGTCATGGCGCACATGGGCCGCGTCCTCGGCTGGTCCAGGGCCAAGTCGGCGGTGCTCGCGGCGGGCATCCACGCCATGTACGCCTACGAACGGCTGGGCGGCTGGCGCCGGATGGTGTCGCTGAAGATGCCCGAGCACCGCGACGCCCTCGGCGGACCCGCCTCCACGGCCCCCGAGTTCGCCTGAACCGGCCCGCCCCACGGGGTGTCGCCTAGAGCCAGCCCCGGCGCTTGAACAGCCGGAACACCAGCACCTCGAGCACGGCCATCACGACGATCAGCGCCGGATAGGACCACTCCCAGCGCAGCTCGGGCATGTGGTCGAAGTTCATGCCGTAGATCCCCGCGATCATCGTGGGGATCGCGGCCATGGCCGCCCACGCGGAGATCTTCCGCATGTCGTCGTTCTGCCGGACGCTCATCTGCGCCAGATGCGCGTTGAGGATGTCCGACACCAGCCGGTCCAGGTTCTCCACCGACTCGTTCACGCGCGTGAGGTGATCGCTGACGTCGCGGAAGAACGGCCGCGCCCGGTCGTCCACGAACGGCACGGCCACGCCGGCGGGTGCCGTGCCCGCCAGCCGGCTCATCGGCAGGGCCAGCGGCCCGGTCGCCCGGCGGAACTCCAGGACCTGCCGCTTGAAGTTGTAGATCCGGGACGCGGTGTGCCGCGAGCCCCCGTCGTCCGGCGAGAAGACCTCCGCCTCCAGTCCCTCCAGGTCGGCCTGCAGCTCGGTCGCGACCTCCAGGTAGTGGTCGACGGCGGCGTCGGCGACCGCGTAGAGGACGGAGGTGGGACCGGTGCCCAGCAGGTCCGGCTCCTGCTCCAGCCGGCGCCGTACGGCCTTGAGCGGGGCGCCCTCGCCGTGCCGGACGGTGACGACGAACGCGTCGCCCAGGAAGATCATGATCTCGCCGGTGGAGACGGTGTCGCTGTGCGGCTCGTACGCCACCGGCTTGAGCACCACGAACAGCGAGTCGTCGTACACCTCCAGCTTGGGCCGCTGGTGGGCCTTGAGGGCGTCCTCGACGGCCAGCGGATGCAGCCCGAACTCCTGGGTCACGACGTCGAATTCGCGTTCCGTCGGCTCATGCAGCCCGATCCACACGAAACCGCCCGCCGCCCGGGCCTCACCCAGGGCGTCGGAGAAGTCCTCCGGCCCTTCCGACCGGTGTCCCTCGCGGTAGATGGCACAGTCGACGATCACGAAACGAGTCTCCCGTCACTCGAACGACACCGTACGCGCGCGTGCGCCTACGCTGGACCGCATGCCCACGTTGATCCTGGTCCGGCACGGACGTTCCACCGCCAACACCGAGGGACTGCTCGCCGGCTGGACACCCGGTGTCGCCCTCGACGAACGCGGCGCGGCGCAGGCCGCCGCGCTGCCGGGGCGGCTCGCCGAGCTGCCCCTCGCCGAGATCGTCACCAGCCCGCTCCAGCGCTGCCAGGAGACGATCGGGCCCCTCCTCCGGGCCCGGCCGGACCTCAGCCCGCACACCGACGAGCGCATCGGCGAGTGCCACTACGGCGACTGGTCGGGGCGCAAGCTCGACGAGCTCAAGGACCAGCCCCTGATGGAGGTCGTGCAGGCGCACCCGTCCGCCGCGGCGTTCCCCGGCGGCGAGTCGATGCGGGCCATGCAGACACGCGCCGCCGAGGCCGTACGCGAGTGGAACGCGCGCGTGGAGCGCGACCACGGCGCCGACGCCGTCTACCTCATGTGCTCGCACGGCGACGTCATCAAGTCGCTCGTCGCGGACGCACTCGGACTTCATCTGGACCTCTTCCAGCGGATTTCCGTTGAACCGTGTTCCATCACCGCGATCCGCTACACCCGGTTGCGTCCGTTTCTCGTCCGCCTCGGCGACACCGGCGACTTCACGTCCCTGGTGCCGCGCGAGGAACCGCCGGGCGAGGAGGCCCCCGTCGGGGGTGGTGCGGGCGCACCGTGATCGTCGGCCGCAGTAGGGTGAAGCGGTCGCAGCAGTGCCGTGGCCACACGGCCCCCACGATTCCAATGGAGACAGGACGTGTCCCGTCAGGTGTTCCTCTACGACCATCCGGAGCGTTTCGTGGCCGGCACGGTCGGACTGCCCGGGCGCCGTTCGTTCTTCCTCCAGGCCACCGCAGGCTCCCGGGTGACCAGCGTGGCCCTGGAGAAGACCCAGGTCGCCGCACTCGCCGAACGCATGGACGAACTGCTCGACGAGGTCGTACGCCGTAGCGGGGGCAGCGCCGCCGTCCCCGCCGTCGCACCGTCGGAGATCACCGACACCGCCCCGCTGGACACCCCCATCGAGGAGGAGTTCAGGGTCGGCACGATGGCGCTCGCCTGGGACGGCGAGGAGCAGCTGATGATCGTCGAGGCGCAGGCGCTCGTCGAGCTCGACGCCGACACCGAGGAGGACCTCGCCGAGGCCGAGGAGCGGCTGCTCCAGGACGAGGAGAACGGGCCTCCGATGCTGCGGGTGCGGCTCACCGGCGCGCAGGCGAGGGCCTTCGCCAAGCGCGCCCTCGACATCGTCAACGCCGGGCGGCCGCCGTGCCCGCTGTGCAGCCTCCCGCTCGACCCGGAAGGACACGTATGTCCGCGCCAGAACGGATACCGCCGCGGAGCGTGACACCTCCTCCGGACGCCGACGAACTGCTCGCCCGGGGCGAACTCGCCGTGCGCGGACGCATCCGTGAGGCGTCCAACGCGGCCCTGTACTGCACGGTCTCCCTCGACGGCCGGGACGCGGCCTGCATCTACAAGCCGGTCGCCGGGGAGCGGCCCCTGTGGGACTTCCCCGACGGGACGCTCGCCCAGCGCGAGGTCGCCGCGTACGAGGTCTCCGAGGCGACCGGCTGGGGCCTCGTCCCGCCCACCGTGCTGCGCGACGGCCCCTACGGCGAGGGCATGTGCCAGCTGTGGGTCGAGGTGGCGCCGGAGACGGAGCTGCTCGCGCTGGTCGACGGGGAGGAACCGGAGCCGGGCTGGAAGGCCATCGGCTTCGCCGAGGTCGGCGAGGGCCGCACCGCGCTCCTCGTGCACGCGGACGACGAGCGGCTGCGGCGGCTCGCCGTGCTGGACGCGGTGCTCAACAACGCCGACCGCAAGGGCGGGCACCTGCTGCCGACCGGCGAGGGACGGCTGTACGGGATCGACCACGGGGTCACCTTCAACGTCGAGAACAAGCTGCGGACCCTGCTGTGGGGGTGGGCGGGGGAGCCCCTCACACAGGAGGCCGTCGACGTCCTGGAAGGCCTCAGGAAGGACCTGGCGGACGGCGGTCCCCTCACGGCCCGGCTCCAGCCGCTGATCACCGGCGCGGAGATCGACGCCACCCGCGCGCGGGTGGCCGCGCTGCTCGCCTCGGGGAAGCATCCCGAGCCGAGCGGGGAGTGGCCGGCGATCCCCTGGCCCCCCGTGTAGCAGCACAGCCGCCGAGCTCCCACAAGAGCGCCTTCTCGGCCGTCCGGTCCGCTCCCATTCGTATATGGAACTTCAGTCCGGTTAGGCTCAAGGCATGCATGCCTGGCCCGCTTCCGAGGTCCCCGCCCTGCCTGGTCAGGGCCGCGACCTGAGGATCCACGACACCGCGACCGGTGGTCTGGTCACCCTCGACCCCGGTCCCGTCGCCCGTATCTACGTCTGTGGCATCACCCCGTACGACGCCACGCACATAGGTCACGCGGCGACCTACAACGCGTTCGACCTCGTGCAGCGCGTGTGGCTCGACACCAAGCGGCAGGTTCACTACGTCCAGAACGTCACCGACGTCGACGACCCGCTCCTCGAGCGGGCGCAGCGCGACGGCATCGACTGGGCCGCGCTCGCCGAGCAGGAGACGGTCCTCTTCCGCGAGGACATGACGGCCCTGCGGATGCTGCCGCCGCGCGAGTACATAGGCGCCGTCGAGGCCATACCCGGAATCGTCCCGCTCGTCGAGCGGCTGCGGGACATGGGCGCGGCGTACGAACTCGAAGGCGACGTGTACTTCTCCGTCGAGTCCGACCCGCACTTCGGCAAGGTCTCCGGGCTCGACGCCACCGCGATGCGGCTGCTGTCCGCCGAGCGCGGCGGCGACCCGGACCGGCCGGGCAAGAAGAACCCGCTCGACCCGATGCTGTGGATGGCGGCCCGGGAGGGCGAGCCCAGCTGGGACGGCGGTTCGCTCGGGCGCGGACGCCCCGGCTGGCACATCGAGTGCGTGGCCATCGCCCTCGACCACCTCGGCATGGGCTTCGACATCCAGGGCGGCGGCTCCGACCTGGCCTTCCCGCACCACGAGATGGGCGCCTCGCACGCCCAGGCCCTCACCGGCGAGTTCCCCATGGCCAAGGCGTACGTGCACGCCGGCATGGTCGCCCTCGACGGCGAGAAGATGTCCAAGTCCAAGGGCAATCTGGTCTTCGTCTCCACGCTCCGGCGCGACGGCGTGGACCCGGCCGCCATCCGGCTCGCGCTGCTCGCCCACCACTACCGCGCCGACTGGGAGTGGACCGATCAGGTCCTCGAGGACGCCGTAGCACGGCTCGGCCGCTGGCGGGCCGCCGTGTCCCGGCCCGACGGGCCGCCGGCGGAGGCGCTCGTGGCGGAGATCCGCGAGGCCCTCGCCAACGACCTGGACGCCCCGGCCGCGCTCACCGCGGTCGACCGCTGGGCCGCGCTCCAGGAGCGGAACGGCGGCACGGACGAGGGCGCCCCCGGGGTGGTCTCCCGGGCGGTGGACGCGCTGCTGGGCGTCGCGCTGTAGCTGTAAGCGCGCTGTAGCCGTACACGGCACGCGAAGGGGCGCCTCCCGGCCGGGAGGCGCCCCTTCTGCTGCCGCTCGGTACCGCTCAGTCCTCCGACGACTCCTCGTCGTCCGTGCCCGGCTTGGGCGGCTTCGGAGGCCGCGTACGGCCGCTGGGGTTGTCCCGCAGGTACGACGTGCTGTCGCTGCCGTCCGCCGTGGCGTGCCCGCCGGAGGCGGTCGGTCCGCCGCCGTCCCGGCGCCGCAGATAGCGCTCGAACTCGCGGGCGATCGCCTCGCCGGACGCCTCCGGCAACTCGGCGGTGTCCCGGGCCTCCTCCAGCGACTGGACGTACTCGGCGACCTCACTGTCCTCGGCGGCCAGCTGGTCCACGCCGACCTGCCAGGCGCGCGCGTCCTCGGGCAGCTCACCCAGCGGGATGCGCACGTCGATCAGGTCCTCCAGCCGGTTCAGCAGGGCCAGCGTGGCCTTCGGGTTCGGCGGCTGCGACACGTAGTGCGGCACCGCCGCCCACAGCGAGACGGCCGGCACGCCCGCATGCGTGCACGCCTCCTGGAGGACACCGACGATGCCCGTGGGCCCCTCGTACTTGGTCTCCTCCAGGTCCATGCGGCGGGCCAGGTCCGGGTCGGACGTCGTCCCGCTGATCGGAACCGGGCGGGTGTGCGGGGTGTCACCGAGCAGGGCGCCCAGGACGACCACCAGTTCCACGCCGAGTTCGTGTGCGAAGCCGAGCAGTTCGTTGCAGAACGACCGCCATCGCATGGACGGTTCGATACCCCGGACCAGGACGAGATCGCGTGGCTTGTCCCCGCCGACCCTGACCACCGACAGTCTGGTCGTCGGCCAGGTGATCTTGCGGACGCCGGCTTCCATGAACACCGTGGGGCGGTTGACCTGGAAGTCGTAGTAGTCCTCGGCGTCCAGCGCCGCGAAGACCTCGCCCTTCCACTCCCTGTCCAGATGCGCGACCGCGGTGGAGGCGGCGTCGCCGGCATCGTTCCAGCCCTCGAACGCGGCCACCATGACCGGGTCGATCAGCTCGGGAACCCCCTCGAGCTCGATCACCCAGCGCCTCCTTCCGACGTGCCCTCGCGTACCCCCCAACCTTACGGCGTGCCAAGGGGGCGCCCGCAGCCCCCTTGCAGGGGGAGTGACCCCATCACTGCCCCGCGATCCACCGCTGAACACCCCGGATTCATCCGAGCTGTGCGTGAGGCCCTGGTCACAGCGTGGAGCGCAGCCACTGCTCCACGCTCGCGATGTGCACCGTCGCCCACGAGCGCGCCGCCTCGGCGTCCCGGTCCCGCAGGGCCGCGAGGATCGCCCGGTGCTCGCGCAGCGTGCGGGCCACCGCGTCCTCCTGGGTGAGGCCGCGCCAGATCCGGGCCCGGGTCGTGGGGCCCGACAGCCCGTCGAGCAGCGAGCACAGCACGGAGTTGCCCGAGCTGTGCACGATGCCCCGGTGGAACTCCAGGTCGCAGGCGACGAGGTCCTCGACGGACGGGTCGTCACCGAGCTTGTCCAGCTGGGCCGTGAGCGCGTCGAGCTGCTGTTCGCTGATCCGCAGGGCCGCCATCGCCGTCGCCGCGGGCTCCAGGATGCGGCGCACCGCCAGGAACTCCAGGACCGTGTCGTCGCGGTGGAAGTCCACGACGAAGCTCAGCGCCTCCAGCAGCAGCTGCGGATCGAGGCTGGTGACGTACGTGCCGTCGCCCTGCCGGACGTCCAGGATCCGGATGAGGGACAGCGCGCGCACGGCCTCCCGCAGGGAGTTGCGGGACAGGCCGAGGTCGGCGGCGAGTTCGCTCTCCTTGGGCAACCGGTCGCCCGGGCGCAGCGCGCCGGAGACGATCATGCCCTTGATCTTCTCGATCGCCTCGTCGGTGACTGCCATGGCCGGCCTCCCTGTCGCTCAAGACCTCCGACGTATCAGGCCATTATGGGGGTCCCGAACGGCGTCGGGAACGCGGAAGGGGCGGCTCCGTCGGCGTGGAACCGCCCCTTCCGGCAATGGGAGCCCCCCGGGCCGTGCCTACTTCTTGTCGAGCAGGTCCTGGACCTTGGCGCGGACGTCGTCCGTGGCCAGGCCGCGGATCGTCAGCGTCGTGCGGCGGCGCAGCACGTCGTCCTGCGTCTCGGCCCACTCGTGGTCCCGGGCCCAGACGACCTGCGCCCAGATCTCCGGGGCGTCCGGGTGGACGCGCTCGGCGAGCTCCGGGCTCTCGTTGGCCAGACGGGCGATGTCGAAGGCCAGCGAGCCGTAGTGGGTGGCCAGGTGCCTGGCGGTGTCGGCCGCCATGCGCGGGCCGGGCGCCGGGCGGTCGGTCAGCAGCCGGTGGGCGACCGCGCGCGGGTTGGCGATACCGGGCAGCGGCAGCTTCTTCGGCAGCGAGCTGATGGGCTCGAAGTCGTCGCCCAGCGGGTGGCCCGGCAGCGACTCCAGCTTCTGCATGATGGTCCGGCCGATGTGCCGGAAGGTGGTCCACTTGCCGCCCGCGACGGACAGCATGCCGCCCTTGCCCTCGGTCACCACCGTCTCGCGCTTGGCCTTCGCGGTGTCGCCGGGGCCGCCCGGCAGCACGCGCAGACCGGCGAAGGCGTACGTGATGAGGTCGCGGCTCAGCTGCTGGTCGCGGACCGAGAAGGCGGCCTCGTCGAGGATCTGGGATATGTCCTTCTCGGTGACCGAGACATCCGCCGGGTCGCCCTCGAACTCCTCGTCGGTGGTGCCGAGGAGCAGCATGTCCTCCCACGGGAGGGCGAAGGTGATGCGGTACTTGTCGATCGGGGTCGCGAGCGCGGCCTTCCACGGGGAGGTCCGCTTCAGGACCAGGTGGGCGCCCTTCGACAGGCGGATGGACGGGGCCGCGTTCGGGTCCTCCATCTTCCGCAGGTGGTCGACCCACGGGCCGGTCGCGTTCAGCACCAGCCGGGCGTTGACGCCGAACTCGTCACCGGAGAGACGGTCCCTGAGCTCGGCGCCGGTGACGCGGCCCTGGGTGAAGCGCAGGCCCGACACCTCGGCGTGGTTGAGGACGACCGCGCCCGCCTCGACAGCGCCGCGGACCGTCATCAGCGCCATACGCGCGTCGTTCATCTGGTCGTCGCCGTACACGGCCACGGCCTTGAGGTTCTCGGTGCGCAGCTCCGGCACGTCCTGCGCGGCCTTGGCGGGGGAGAGCAGGTGCCCGACGCCGTCACCGAAAGCGGAGAGCGCGGAGTAGGCGAAGACGCCCGCCCCGAGCTTCGCCGCGCCGTGCGGCCCGCCCTTGTACACGGGGAGGTAGAACGTGAGCGGGTTCGCCAGATGGGGAGCCACCTGCCGGGAGACCGCACGGCGCTCGAAGTGGTTCTCCGCCACCAGCTTCACCGCGCCGGTCTGCAGGTAGCGCAGACCGCCGTGGAGCAGCTTGGAGGAGGCGGAGGACGTGGCACCGGCGAAGTCGCCGGCGTCGACCAGAGCCACCCTGAGGCCGGACTGCGCGGCGTGCCAGGCGGTGGAGATGCCCAGAATGCCGCCGCCGATCACGAGAAGGTCGTACGACGCCTTGGCGAGCTGCTCCCTGGTCTCGGCTCGGCTCGGGTTCGAGCCGGAGGACGGGCGCGTCCCCAGGGCAGGCACGGACTTCAGGGTGGACTGAGTGGTCATGCTGTTTCTTACTCCTCGTCCTCGAGCCAGCCCATGGTCCGCTCGACGGCCTTGAGCCAGCTCTTGTACTCACGGGCGCGGGTGTCCGCGTCCATGCGGGGGGTCCACTCGGCGGCCCGGCGCCAGTTGGCGCGCAGGTCGTCGGTGCTGTTCCAGAAGCCGACGGCGAGACCGGCGGCGTAGGCGGCGCCGAGGCAGGTGGTCTCGGCGACCATCGGGCGCACCACGGGGGCGTCCACGAAGTCGGCGAGGGTCTGCATCAGCAGGTTGTTGGAGGTCATGCCGCCGTCGACCTTCAGGGCGGCCAGCTCGACGCCGGAGTCCTTCGTCATGGCGTCGGCGATCTCGCGGGTCTGCCAGGCGGTGGCCTCCAGGACGGCACGGGCCAGGTGCGCCTTGGTGACGTACCGGGTCAGGCCGGCGATCACACCGCGGGCGTCGGAGCGCCAGTACGGGGCGAACAGGCCGGAGAAGGCCGGCACGAAGTAGGCGCCGCCGTTGTCCTCCACCGACAGCGCGAGTGTCTCGATCTCGGCGGCCGTGGAGATCAGGCCCATCTGGTCGCGCATCCACTGCACCAGCGAACCGGTGACGGCGATCGAGCCCTCCAGGGCGTAGACCGTGTCCTGGTCGCCGATCTTGTAGCCGACGGTGGTCAGCAGACCGCTGTACGAGTTGATGATCTTGTCACCGGTGTTCATCACCATGAAGGTGCCGGTGCCGTACGTCGACTTGGTCTCGCCCTCGGCGAAACAGGTCTGGCCGAACAGGGCCGCCTGCTGGTCGCCGAGCGCGGAGGCGACGGGGATGCCGCCGAGCAGGTCGCCCAGCTTGCCGCCGGTGATCTCGCCGTAGACCTCGGCGGAGGAGCGGATCTCGGGCAGGATCTGCTTCGGGACGCCGATCGACTCGCAGATCTTGTCGTCCCACTCCATGGTGTGCAGGTTCATCAGCATCGTGCGGGACGCGTTGGTGACGTCCGTGACGTGCTTGCCGCCGTCGGTACCGCCGGTCAGGTTCCAGATGACCCAGCTGTCCATGGTGCCGAAGAGGATGTCGCCCGCCTCGGCGCGCTCCTTCAGCCCGTCGACGTTGTCGAGCAGCCAGCGGGCCTTCGGACCGGCGAAGTAGGAGGCGAGGGGGAGACCCGTCTCGCGGCGGAAGCGGTCCTGGCCCACGTTGCGGCCGAGCTCGCGGCAGAGGGCGTCGGTGCGGGTGTCCTGCCAGACGATGGCGTTGTGGACGGGCTCACCGGTGTTCTTGTCCCACAGCACGGTCGTCTCGCGCTGGTTGGTGATGCCGATGGCCTTGATGTCGTCGCGGGTGATGCCGGCCTTCTCGATGGCCCCGGCGACGACCTCCTGGACGTTGGTCCAGATCTCGGTGGCGTTGTGCTCGACCCAGCCCGGCTTCGGGAAGATCTGCTCGTGCTCCTTCTGGTCGACGGAGACGATCCGGCCGTCGCGGTCGAAGACGATGCAGCGGGACGAGGTGGTGCCCTGGTCGATGGCGGCGATGAAGGGGCCGGCGGTGTGCGCGTCGGTCACTGTGTGCTCCTGATAATTCCGGGTTTAAGGGGCTTTACGTACGGCGCGTGCTGGAAGTTTCGCGACGGGCGCGAGGATTGCTTCTTAAGCGAATGCGACGTTGTAGATGCCTGCCGCGATGGCGCCGCCGATCAGCGGACCGACCACCGGGACCCAGGCGTAGCCCCAGTCGGAGCCGCCCTTGTTGGGCAGGGGCAGCAGGGCGTGCACGATACGCGGACCGAGGTCACGCGCCGGGTTGATCGCGTAGCCCGTCGGGCCGCCGAGGGACAGGCCGATGGACACCACGACGAGCGCGGTGATCAGCGCGCCCAGCGTGCCCAGGCCGTTGCCCTTGTCGTTCAGTCCCTGCGTGAGCACGGCGAGCACCAGCACCACGGTGCCGATGATCTCCGTGGCGACGTTCTGCCAGGCGACCCGGACCTCGGGCCCGGTGGAGAAGATGCCCAGCACGGGGCCGGCGGCCTTCTCCTGGGCCTCGACGGCCTTGGCCGTGTCCTGCGCGCCCGGACCGCCGACGATCTCCCGGTCGGTGAGGTGGGCCTGGAACTGGCCGTAGTAGGCGATCCAGACCAGGGCGGCACCGATCATGGCGCCGAGGATCTGTCCGGCCCAGTAGACCGGGACGTTCTTCCAGTCGCCGTCCTTGATCGCGATCGCGAGGGTCACGGCGGGGTTCAGATGGGCGCCGGACAGCGGCGCCGTCGTGTAGACCGCCGTGAGCACCGCGAAGCCCCACCCGAAGGTGATGGCGAGCCAGCCGGCGTTCCGGGCCTTGGAGGCCTTCAGCGTGACGGCGGCGCAGACTCCGCCGCCGAGGAGGATGAGTATGGCGGTACCGATGGTCTCGCCGATGAAGATGTCGGAGCTGGACACCCGCGACTCCTTTGTCCTTCGTCCAGGGGTGAAGTTCTTTACCGGCCTGGCGTTGTCACACTCTAGCGCGTATTGCCGGTAGCTGTTCGACAATGTCGACCGATGGACGGGAGTCTTGCTTCGGGGTTACGAGCACGTCAAGGGCTGTGTTGTCGAAAACACGATCGTTACTGATCGCCGCGGCCTCGTGGATCTCCAGCGCAGCCCGCCGGCGGCCCGTGCGCGGGCATGCCGCGGGCCGGGACGCCCTGTGGCGCCCCGGTCCTCCGGTGTCCCCGTCAGAAGCGCCCGGCACCCAGATCCCGCGAGACCGCGCGGGCGCAGTCCCGGACCGCCGCGATCAGCTCGGGGCGCAGCGCTCGCTCTTCGTCGGGCCGGCACAGCCGCTCCACCGCGCCCGTGATGCCGACCGCGCCGACCGGCATGCGCCGCCGGTCGTGGATGGGCGCGGCCAGGGAGGCGACGCCCTCCCAGGTCTCCTCGACGTCCGCCGCGTAACCACGCGCGCGTGTGACGTCGAGGATGTGCTCGAAGTCCTCCGGCTCGCACACGGTCCGGTCGGTGAACGCCTTGCGGTCGGCCTCCAGGGCCTCGCTGTGTGCCACCGGGTCGTAGGCGGAGAGCACCTTGCCCAGAGCCGTGGAGTGCAGCGGCTGCATGGCCCCGATCTCCAGGACCTGCCGGCTGTCGTCGGGCCGGAACACGTGGTGCACGATCAGCACGCCCTGCTGGTGCAGCACGCCCAGGTAGACGCTCTCGCCGCTGGAGCGCGCCAGGTCGTCGGTCCACACCAGGGCGCGCGCCCGCAGCTCGTGCACGTCGAGGTAGGTGGTGCCCAGGCGCAGCAGTTCCGCGCCGAGCTGGTAGCGCCCCGAGGTGTCGTCCTGCTCCACGAAGCCCTCCTGCTGGAGGGTGCGCAGGATGCCGTGAGCAGTGCCTTTGGCCAGGCCCAGCGACGAGGCGATGTCCGACAGGCCGAGCCGCCGCTCGCCGCCCGCGAGCAGCCGCAGCATCGCGGCCGCCCGTTCGAGCGACTGGATGTTCCGTGCCATCGCCGTACTGCCTCCGTCCCCTTCGACCGCCGACCAGCGGCGCCCGCAGCCTTTGTTCGGCAATGCCGAACACTACCGGTCGATGCCGACCTCTCGCTAATGGCAGTCATCATTTGTTGTGTCGGCAGGTGGCACAGCAGGGGCTCATGAGTGCCACAAGGGCGGTCGGGGACGCCATTCGCGTCCGTCCCGTGGACGCCCTGCCCATAGCGGCCCGCGCCCGGTTACGCTGGCGCGGTGCGCCGTTCCCCCGGATACCCCCCGTGTGTCCGGGAAGCCGCATAGCCGACAGCCGTCGCACTCGAGGGAGCCCTTTACATGGCCTCGTTGCCACCGACCCCTTCCGACAGCCGGACCCGCGTGTCCGCCCTCCGAGAGGCCCTGGCCAGCCGTGTGGTCGTGGCCGACGGGGCCATGGGCACCATGCTCCAGGCGCAGGACCCGACGCTCGAAGACTTCGAGAATCTCGAAGGCTGTAACGAGATCCTCAACGTGACCCGGCCGGACATCGTCCGTTCCGTCCACGACGCGTACTTCGCGGTCGGCGTCGACTGCGTCGAGACCAACACCTTCGGCGCCAACCACACGGCCGCGGCGGAGTACGAGATCTCCGACCGTGTGCACGAACTGTCCGAGGCGGGTGCCCGGATCGCCCGCGAGGCGGCCGACGAGTACGCCGCCCGGGACGGCCGGCCGCGCTGGGTGCTCGGCTCGATCGGCCCCGGCACCAAGCTGCCCACGCTCGGCCACGTCACCTACGGGATCATCCGCGACGGCTACCAGGCCAACGCCGAGGGCCTGCTCGCCGGCGGCGCCGACGCGCTGCTCGTGGAGACCACGCAGGACCTGCTCCAGACGAAGGCCTCCATTCTCGGCGCCCGCCGGGCCATGGAGGCCACCGGCGTCGAGGTGCCCCTGCTGTGCTCGATGGCCTTCGAGACCACCGGCACCATGCTGCTCGGCTCCGAGATCGGCGCGGCGCTGACCGCGCTGGAGCCGCTCGGCATCGACATGATCGGCCTGAACTGCTCCACCGGCCCCGCCGAGATGAGCGAGCACCTGCGCTACCTGACGCGCCACTCGCGCATCCCGCTGCTGTGCATGCCGAACGCCGGCCTGCCGATCCTCACCAAGGACGGCGCCCACTTCCCGCTCGACCCCGAGGGCCTGGCCGACGCCCAGCAGAACTTCGTCCGGGACTACGGCCTGTCCCTGGTCGGCGGCTGCTGCGGCACCACGCCGGAGCACCTGCGCCAGCTGGTGGAGCGTGTCCGGGACGTCAGCCCGAGCGAGCGCAGCCCGCAGCCCGAGCCGGGGGCGGCGTCGCTGTACCAGTCGGTGCCGTTCCGGCAGGACACCTCCTACCTGGCCATCGGCGAGCGCACCAACGCCAACGGCTCGAAGAAGTTCCGCGAGGCCATGCTGGACGGCCGCTGGGACGACTGCGTGGAGATGGCCCGCGAGCAGATCCGCGAGGGCGCGCACATGCTCGACCTGTGCGTGGACTACGTCGGCCGCGACGGCGTCGCCGACATGGAGGAGCTGGCCGGCCGCTTCGCCACCGCCTCCACGCTGCCGATCGTGCTGGACTCCACCGAGGTCGACGTCATCCGGGCCGGTCTGGAGAAGCTCGGCGGCCGCGCGGTGATCAACTCGGTGAACTACGAGGACGGCGCCGGCCCCGAGTCCCGCTTCGCCAAGGTCACCCAGCTCGCCAGGGAGCACGGCGCCGCGCTGATCGCGCTCACCATCGACGAGGAGGGCCAGGCCCGCACCGCCGAGACGAAGGTCGCGATCGCCGAACGGCTCATCGACGACCTGACCGGCAACTGGGGCATCCACGAGGAGGACATCCTCGTCGACTGCCTGACCTTCACCATCTGCACCGGCCAGGAGGAGTCCCGCAAGGACGGCATCGCCACCATCGAGGGCATCCGCGAGCTGAAGCGGCGCCACCCGAAGGTGCAGACCACGCTCGGCCTGTCCAACATCTCCTTCGGCCTCAACCCGGCCGCCCGCATCCTGCTCAACTCCGTCTTCCTCGACGAGTGCGTCAAGGCGGGCCTGGACTCGGCGATCGTGCACGCGAGCAAGATCCTGCCGATCGCCCGCTTCAGCGAGGAGGAGGTCCAGACGGCTCTGGACCTCATCTACGACCGCCGCGCCGAGGGCTACGACCCGCTGCAGAAGCTGATGCAGCTGTTCGAGGGCGCCACCGCCAAGTCCCTCAAGGCCGGCAAGGCCGAGGAACTGGCCGCCCTGCCGCTGGACGAGCGTCTGAAGCGGCGCATCATCGACGGCGAGAAGAACGGCCTGGAGGCCGACCTCGACGAGGCCCTGCAGTCCCGCCCGGCCCTGGACATCGTCAACGAGACGCTGCTGGAGGGCATGAAGGTCGTCGGTGAGCTGTTCGGCTCCGGCCAGATGCAGCTGCCGTTCGTCCTGCAGTCCGCCGAGGTGATGAAGACGGCCGTCGCCCACCTCGAACCGCACATGGAGAAGACCGACGAGGCCGGCAAGGGCACCATCGTGCTGGCCACCGTGCGCGGCGACGTGCACGACATCGGCAAGAACCTCGTCGACATCATCCTGACCAACAACGGCTACAACGTCGTCAACCTCGGGATCAAGCAGCCGGTCTCCGCGATCCTGGACGCCGCCGAGGAGCACAAGGCCGACGTCATCGGCATGTCCGGTCTCCTGGTCAAGTCCACCGTGATCATGAAGGAGAACCTGGAGGAGCTGAACCAGCGCGACCTGGCGGCGAAGTACCCGGTCATCCTCGGCGGCGCGGCCCTCACCCGCGCCTACGTCGAACAGGACCTGCACGAGATCTACCAGGGCGAGGTCCGCTACGCCCGCGACGCCTTCGAGGGCCTGCGCCTGATGGACGCCCTGATCGGCGTCAAGCGGGGCGTGCCCGGCGCGAAGCTGCCCGAGCTGAAGCAGCGCCGGGTCCGGGCCACCGCCCCGGCCGCCGTGGAGGAGCGCCCCGAGGAGGGGCACGTCCGCTCCGACGTCGCCACCGACAACCCGGTCCCCGAGCCGCCCTTCCGCGGCACCCGCGTGATCAAGGGCATCCAGCTCAAGGAGTACGCGAGCTGGCTCGACGAGGGCGCCCTGTTCAAGGGCCAGTGGGGCTTGAAGCAGGCCCGCACCGGCGAGGGCCCGTCGTACGAGGAACTGGTCGAGAGCGAGGGCCGGCCCCGGCTGCGCGGGCTGCTGGACAAGCTCCAGACGGAGAACCTGCTGGAGGCGGCCGTGGTCTACGGCTACTTCCCGTGCGTCTCCAAGGACGACGACCTGATCATCCTGGACGAGCAGGGCAACGAGCGCACCCGCTTCACCTTCCCGCGCCAGCGCCGCGGCCGGCGCCTGTGCCTGGCCGACTTCTTCCGCCCGGAGGAGTCCGGCGAGACCGATGTCGTCGGCCTCCAGGTCGTCACCGTCGGCTCGCGCATCGGCGAGGAGACCGCGCGGCTCTTCGAGGCCAACGCCTACCGCGACTACCTCGAACTGCACGGCCTGTCCGTGCAGCTGGCCGAGGCGCTCGCCGAGTACTGGCACGCGCGCGTGCGCTCCGAACTCGGCTTCGCCGGCGAGGACCCGGACGAGATGCAGGGCATGTTCGAGCTGAAGTACCGGGGCGCCCGCTTCTCCCTCGGCTACGGCGCCTGCCCCAACCTGGAGGACCGCGCGAAGATCGCCGACCTGCTCCAGCCGGAGCGCATCGGCGTCCACCTGTCCGAGGAGTTCCAGCTGCACCCCGAGCAGTCCACGGACGCCATCGTGATCCACCACCCGGAGGCGAAGTACTTCAACGCCCGCTGAGCAGCCCCCTTGGGCACACGCCGCAGCGTCCCCCGGCGTATGCACGGTGTGCCCGGGGGCACAGCGGTTAAACGAGGCACTTCGACCGCACACGACGTAGACTGGTCGGTCCACTGCAGGCCGGTTCCCCCGTGGGAACCGGCCTGATCGTCCCTCAAGGAGGTATGTGGATGACCAGTACGGTCCCCGCGCTCGGTACACGTACGGCCGAGGGCTCGGCCCTGCAAGCCGTGCTCCTCGACATGGACGGCACCCTGGTGGACACGGAGGGCTTCTGGTGGGACGTCGAGGTGGAGGTCTTCGCCTCCCTCGGCCACAGGCTGGACGAGTCCTGGCGCCATGTCGTGGTCGGCGGTCCCATGACCCGCAGCGCGGGCTTCCTGATCGAGGCCACCGGCGCGGACATCACCCTCGACGAGCTCACGGTCCTGCTGAACGACGGCTTCGAGGAGCGCATCGGCCGCGCCCTGCCGCTGATGCCCGGCGCAGGCCGCCTGCTGGCCGAGCTGTACGAGTACGAGATCCCCACGGCCCTGGTCTCCGCCTCGCACCGGCGCATCATCGACCGGGTGCTGACCTCCCTGGGCGCGCACCACTTCAGCCTCACGGTGGCCGGTGACGAGGTGCCGCGCACCAAGCCCCATCCCGACCCGTACCTGGCGGCCGCCGCCGGCCTCGGCGCCGACCCGGCCCGGTGCGCCGTCATCGAGGACACCGCGACCGGGGTCGCCGCCGCCGAGGCCGCGGGCTGCCAGGTCGTGGCGGTGCCCTCCGTGGCCCCCATCGCCCCGGCCCTCAGGCGTACGGTCGTCACCTCTCTCGAAGAGGTCGACCTGACATTTCTGCACGGTCTGATGACGGAAATGCGCTAGCTGTTCACCCAGCGTGCAGCGGCGTTAGGACGGTAATTCCGAAGGTGAATTCGAACTCCCCGGAGGATCGAATTCCCGTACCCCGCACCCGTTTACGGGTGTGACGTTCCCCACGCGGGCCGGGGTCGACAGCAGGTCCGGCGCGTGCTGCGCACCCCCTCATGGGGGCTGTCGGCGTGCCCTTGTGTCCCGATTGATGGAACGCTGCACCAAAGCTTCCGCTGTCGGGTTTTCGGTGCGTCCACGCCCGGTTCCGCAGCGTGATGGGTGCTCAACTCCGGTGGCGGCGAACCCTCCTGCCGACCGCGACTAATCTCGACGCGAGAACATCGCCCCACCCCCGTGATCCGCTGCGCCACCCCTGCATGCCGGGTACACGGAGTCGACAGCTCTGGAGAAACTCGAGCATGAACCGCAAGACTTTGGTGCTGCCGGCCGTGATCGGCCTGCTCGCGCCGGTGCTCGCCGCCTGCGGCGGGACCGACAGCGGGAGCGACAACGGCGACGCGATCGTCGTCGGCACCACGGACCGGTTCACCGCCTCGAAGGACGCCCCCGCACCCCTCGACCCGGCGTACGCCTACGACGTCGGCACCTGGAACATCCTGCGCCAGACCGTGCAAACCCTGATGATCCAGCCGCGCGGCGAGGGCGAGCCGGTACCCGAGGCCGCCGAGCGATGCGGCTTCACCGACACCGGCAACGAGCGCTACGCCTGCACCCTGCGCGACGGCCTGAAGTTCGCGAACGGCGACCCCGTCACCGCGGCCGACGTCAAGTACTCCATCGACCGCGCCCGTTCCCTCAAGGCCGACAGCGGCGTGTTCGCGCTGCTGTCCACCATCGACACCGTCGAGACGCAGGGCGACCGCGAGGTCATCTTCCACCTCAAGACCGCCGACGCGACCTTCCCGTACAAGCTGTCGACCCCGGTCGCCGGCATCGTCGACCCCGACGACTACCCGAAGAACAAGCTGCGCGACGGATTCGACCTCGAGGGCTCCGGCCCGTACACGCTCAAGGCCGAGGTCGAGAACAACGAGATGGTCAAGGCCCGGTTCACCCGGAACCCCTCCTACAAGGGGAGTCTGAAGGTGAACAACGACAAGGTCGAGATGGTCTCCTTCAAGGACGCCGACGCCATGGGCACGGCGTTGAACAAGGGCGACATCGACCTGATGACCCGCGCGATGTCGCCGGAGCAGATCCGCAAGCTCTCGGGCGACGCGGACACCGACATCGACCTCGTCGAGATGCCCGGCCTGGAGATCCGCTACCTGGGCTTCAACACCGATGCCCCGACCGTGAAGTCCAAGGCCGTACGCCAGGCGATGGCCCAGGTCGTCAACCGCAGCGCGCTGGTCTCCAAGGTCTACGGATCGCAGGCCGAGCCGCTGTACTCGCTCGTCCCGGCCAGCGTCACCGGCCACTCCAACTCGTTCTTCAACAAGTACGGCGACCCGAACGTCACCAAGGCGCGCTCGCTGCTCAACCAGGCGAACGTCACCACCCCGGTGAAGCTGACGCTGCACTACACGACCGACCACTACGGTCCGGCCACCAAGCAGGAGTTCCAGGTCCTCCGCGACCAGCTGAACTCCAGCGGGCTGTTCGACGTCAGCATCAAGGGCACGCCGTGGGACACCTTCCGCCCGGCCGAGAAGAAGGGCGAGTACGACGTCTACGGCATGGGCTGGTTCCCGGACTTCCCGGACGCCGACAACTTCCTCGCGCCGTTCCTGGACAAGGACAACACCCTCGGCTCGCCGTACGACAACAGCCAGATCCGCAACACCCTGATCCCGGAGTCCCGCCGTGAGGCGGACCGGTTGTCCGCCTCCTCCAGCCTGACGGACATTCAGGACATCGTCGCCTCCGACGTGCCGGTGCTGCCGCTGTGGCAGGGCAAGCAGTACGTCGCCGCGCGCGACGACATCACGGGTACCGCGTACGCCCTCAACTCCTCGTCGACGCTCCAGTTGTGGGAGCTCGGCCGGGGCGTGAGTGGCTGACGGACCCATGGGAACCCCGGGGCCGGTGACCGCGGCCCCCGGGGAACCGTGCCCCGGAGCCAGGGACATGCTCCGGGCGTTCTCGAGAACCGACGACAGGGCACACACGTGAACATACGCAACCAGTGGCCGGTCCTGCCCCTCGTGGCGGGGCTCGCCTCCGGCCTGCTGACCGGCTGTGGCACGGAGACCGGAGACTCCGCGGGGGACGACTCCAACGTGGTGGTGGGGATGTCGGACGACGTCCTGGCCACCGACCCGGCATCCGGCTACGACCCCGGCTCCTGGCTGTTGTTCAACAACGTCTTCCAGTCGCTGCTCAGCTTCCCCAA
Organism: Streptomyces sp. NPDC016851; assembly: GCF_055562795.1. Taxonomy (NCBI): domain Bacteria; kingdom Bacillati; phylum Actinomycetota; class Actinomycetes; order Kitasatosporales; family Streptomycetaceae; genus Streptomyces; species Streptomyces sp. NPDC016851. Next base: position 133,168 of record NZ_JBVHEP010000024.1, on the reverse strand, counting down.
GGGCGCCACGGAACCCCAGCCGGAGGCGGCCGAGAGCTGCTCCTTCAGCGACACGCAGACCACGGTCTACAAGTGCACGCTGAAGGACGGCCTCAAGTTCAGCAACGGTGACGAGCTCACCTCCGAGGACGTCAAGTTCTCCTTCGACCGCATGCTGAAGATCAACGACCCCGACGGGCCCGCGGTCATGTTCCCCACGCTGGACAAGGTCGAGACGCCCGACGAGAAGACGGTCGTCTTCCGGCTCAACACGGCCGACGCCACCTTCCCGAGCAAGATCGCCTCCGGCGCCGGTTCCATCGTCGACCACCGCGAGTACGACGCGGACGGGCTGCGCAAGGACGGCAAGGCCGTCGGCTCCGGCCCCTACCGGCTCGACTCGATCGACGACGAGCAGGCCGTCTTCTCCGTCAACGAGAACTACAAGGGCACCGCCGAGGCGAAGAACGCCGGCGTGACGCTCAAGTTCTTCGACGGCGACCAGACCGCCCTGAAGCAGGCCATCCAGGGCGGGGAGGTCGACATCGCCTACCGTGGCCTCACCGCCGGCGACGTCGCCGACATGGAGAAGGCCGACGACGGCACCGGTGTCGAGGTCATCGAGGGCAGCAGCGCCGAGGTCCAGCACCTGGTGTTCAACATGGACGACCCGGTCGCCGGAAAGCCCGGCGTGCGCAAGGCCATCGCCCACCTGCTCGACCGCGAAGCCCTCATCAAGGACGTCTACCAGGGCACCGCGACCCCGCTGTACTCGATCATCCCCGCGGGAATCGCCGGCCACAACACGGCCTTCTTCGACACCTACGGCGCCCGCCCCTCCAAGTCCAAGGCGGCCGAGGCACTGCGCGCCGACGGCATCGACGGCAAGGTGAAGCTGACCCTCTGGTCGACACCGTCCCGCTACGGCCCCGCCACCGACCAGGAGTTGAACGCCATCGCCGGCCAGCTCAACGCGAGCGGCCTGTTCGACGCCACCGTCAAGTCCGTCCCCTTCGGCCAGTACGAGAAGGACATCGCCGCCGGCAAGTACGGCGTCTACGTGAAGGGCTGGGTGCCCGACTACCCGGACGCCGACAACTTCACGGCCCCCTTCTTCGGCAAGGGCAACGTGCTGGGCAACAACTACGACAACAACACCATCACCGGCACGCTGATCCCGCGCACCGCCGCCCTGACCAACCGCGCCGCCACGGACAAGGAGTTCGGCGAGCTCCAGGACATCGTCGCCGACGAACTGCCCGTCCTGCCGGTGTGGCAGGCCAAGCAGTACGCGGTCGTCCGCGACGGCGTCTACGGACTGGAGTACTGCCTCGACGCGTCCACCGTGTTCCGCTTCTGGGAGCTGAGCAAGGACGACTCCTGACGCACACGCGCGAAAGAGGGCGCCCCCTGCTCCGGCAGGGGGCGCCCTCCTCGTGTTCCGGGTGGTGAGGAGGCCTACTGCGCTCCGGGGCGCACCAGCCCGCTCTCGTAGGCGTACACCGCGGCCTGCACGCGGTCGCGCAGGCCCAGCTTGGTGAGCACGTGCCCGACGTGCGTCTTGACGGTGGTCTCGCTGACGAACAGGTCCGCGGCGATCTCGGCGTTGGACAGCCCGCGCGCCACCAGCTTCAGCACCTCCACCTCGCGGTCGGTGAGCGTGTGCAGCGTGTCCGGCACCGGCTCCTCGCCCGACGGCAGATGCGTGGCGTACTTGTCGAGCAGCCGCCTGGTGATGCTCGGCGCGAGCATCGCCTCACCCGCGGCCACGACCCGGATCGCCTGCACCAGCTCGTTGGCCGGGGCGTCCTTCAGCAGGAAGCCGCTGGCACCGGCCCGCAGGGCCTCGACCACGTACTCGTCGAGGTCGAAGGTGGTCAGCACCAGGACCTTCGCCGGACCGTCCCGCCCGGGGCCGGTGATCTGCCGGGTCGCCTCCACACCGTCCATCCGCGGCATGCGGATGTCCATCAGGACCACGTCGGGCTGCAGCGCCCGCACCTGGTCGAGCGCCTGGAGGCCGTCTCCGGCCTCGCCGACGACCGCGAGGTCCTGCTCGGCCTCCAGGATCATCCGGAAGCCCGTACGGAGCAGGGGCTGGTCGTCGACCAGTAGGACGCGGATGGCCACGTAAGTCTCCTTCGCTAGTCCGGCCCCATTCTGCCCTGCGCGAGGCCGCCGGACTCAGCCGCCCTGGCCGGTCACCCGCAGCGGCAGCGGGTACGGCGGGGGAGTGCCGCCGAACTCCGGGCAGTGGGCCTGATGGTCGCACCAGCCGCACAGCTTCGTGGGGCGCGGCCGCCAGTCGCCCGTCTCGGTCGCCAGCCGGATCGCCTCCCACAGCGCGAGCAGCTTGCGCTCGACCCGCTCCAGGTCGGCGAGGACGGGGTCGTACGTCAGCACCTGACCGCTGCCGAGGTAGACCAGCTGGAGCCGCCTCGGGACCACGTTCTTCAGCCGCCAGACGACCAGGGCGTAGAACTTCATCTGGAACAGGGCGCCCTCGGAGTACTCGGGCCTGGGGGCCTTGCCCGTCTTGTAGTCGACGATCCGGACCTCGCCCGTGGGCGCCACGTCGACCCGGTCGATGATCCCGCGCAGCCGCAGCCCGGACTCCAGCTCGGCCTCGACGAACAGCTCCCGCTCGGCCGGCTCGAGACGGCTGGGGTCCTCCAGGCTGAACCAGCGCTCGACGAGCTGCTCCGCCTCGCCCAGCCAGCGCGCCAGCCGCTCGCCCTGCGGATCGTCGGCGAACAGCTCCACGACCTCCGGCCGCGTCTCCCGCAGCCGGTCCCACTGGCCCGGGATCAGCGACTTCGCCCGGGGCGGCGTGCGCTCGGCCGCCGGGGCGTCGAAGAGCCGCTCCAGGACCGCGTGCACCAGTGTGCCCCTGGTCGCCGCCTCGCTCGGCTTCTCCGGCAGCCGGTCGATGACCCGGAAGCGGTAGAGCAGCGGGCACTGCATGAAGTCACTGGCACGCGAGGGGGACAGCGAGGCGGGCGGTATGGCCGGGCGAGCGGTCTCGGCAGCGGTCTCGGCCGCTGTCTCGGCCGCCGTCTCCACTGCTGTCTCCGCCGTCTCGATGGCCGCCTCCACAACCCCGGTCCGGGCCGGCGGATCCACCGCCGCGGCAGGGCTGCTCTCGGGCTGCGCCGCGCCCTCGGTGCTCGTCTCCATGCCCCAGACCATACGGCCCGCCACTGACAGTGACCCAGCCGCGGTCACGCCGCGGGCAGGAGTGAGGAGACGGGACCGAGGGAAACTCAGGGGTGCCGGGGCGGAAGGCACCTCGACGGACGCATACCATCGACTCGAGACCCTCCCGTCCGGCAGGCGCGGGAGACGATGCGAACGAGGGGACACCGGTGGACGAGAGCGGCGGGCGCGGGCAGCCGCGGTCCGGCAACGAGGAGTCGGCCGAGCGCCACGCAGGGCCTCCGGCCCGGGCCGCCGACCCCACCTCCGCCGACGAACGGCCCACGGACGTACGGCGGTTCACCCCCACGAGCGACGACGACGCCCCTGCCACGACGCCGCCGACCCGGCCGGACGACCGCCCGTCCGCGCAGACACCCGGACCGGCCGCGGACGAGACCCCTGGCGCCGGCCGCCCGGCCGCGCGACCGGGAGCCCCGGCACCGGGCCAGGACCCGGCCACCACCGACGGCCCCCCGGAAGCGTCCACCGACGAGCACCCCGATCGCGCCGAGGCCTCCGCCGCTCGCGGCGAGGACGCCGGCAGCGGCCGTTCGGAGGGCGACGCGGACCGCCCGGAGACCGATGCGCTTCGTAAGGCACCCGCCCACGGCGGGGACGACGGCAGCCGTGTGCCGGATGCCGACGCGCGCGAAGACCGGCCCGAAGCCGGTACCCACGGCGACCACGACAGCAGCCGGCGGGCGGAGGGTGACGCGCACCCCGACCGTGCCTACGCCACCGGTCCGCACACGGACCCCGCCGCGGGCAGGCCCGAAGCGACCGGCGGGCACGCCACCCCCGGCACCGGGGACCGCCACCTCGCCCACTCGGCCGACGGCAAGGGCCCCGCGCCCCAGCGCCCGGAGCCGCGAGGCGGACTGCTGATGGGACGGCCGTTCGGCGTGCCCGTCTACGTCGCGCCCAGCTGGTTCCTCGTCGCCGCGCTGATCACCTGGGTGTTCGGCGGACAGCTGGAGCGCGTGCTGCCCGAGCTCGGGGCCGCCCGCTACCTGGTCTCCCTGTTCTTCGCGGTCGCCTTCTACGCGTCCGTGCTGGTGCACGAGCTGGCCCACACGGTCGCCGCCCTCCGCTTCAAGCTCCCCGTCCGCCGCATCCGGCTCCAGTTCTTCGGCGGCGTCTCCGAGATCGAGAAGGAGGCCGAGACCCCCGGCCGGGAGTTCGTCCTCGCCTTCGTCGGACCGCTGCTCTCCCTCGCCCTGGCCGGTGTCTTCTACGCCGCCCTGCAGGCCGTGGAACCGGGCACGGTTCCGGGCTTCCTGCTGGCCGGCCTGATGATCTCCAACCTGATCGTGGCCGCGTTCAACCTCCTGCCCGGCCTGCCCCTGGACGGCGGCCGCATGCTCCGCGCGGTCGTCTGGAAGATCACCGGCAAGCCGATGACCGGCACCGTCGCCGCCGCCTGGGTCGGCCGCGCCCTCGCCGTCTCCGTCCTGATCGGCCTGCCCCTGCTGACCCAGTCCGGCGCCCTCGGCACCGACGCCGTGGACAACGTCGGCATGGACACCGTCCTGGACGCCCTGCTCGCCGCCATCCTCGCCGCGATCATCTGGACCGGCGCCGGCAACAGCCTGCGCATGGCCCGCCTGCGCGAGCACCTCCCCGAACTGCGCGCCCGCGCGCTCACCCGCCGTGCCGTCCCGGTCGAGACCCACACCCCCCTCTCGGAGGCCCTGCGCCGCGCCAACGCCGCCGGAGCCCGCGCCCTGGTCGTCGTCGACGCCCACGGCAACCCCGTCTCCCTCGTCCGCGAGGCCGCCATCGTCGGCGTACCCGAACACCGCCGCCCCTGGGTCGCGGTCAGCGGCCTCGCCCAGGACCTGACCGACGGCATGCGCGTCTCCGCGGAACTGTCCGGCGAGGAGCTCCTGGACGCGCTCCGGGCGACCCCCGCGACCGAGTACCTGGTGGTCGAGGAGACCGGCGAGATCTACGGCGTCCTGTCCGCGGCCGACGTGGAACGAGCCTTCGTGAAGGCCATGGCCCGGCCCTCCTAGCCGGCGGACCGTGGTCGGAGGCCCTCTCGGGTGCCGGTAGGCTGGTCACATGTCCGAACCGACCGGTGCCGCCCGCAGGCGCGGGCCCTTCAAGGTCGGGGACCAGGTACAGCTGACCGACCCCAAGGGCCGCCACTACACGTTCACGCTCGAGGCCGGGAAGAACTTCCACACCCACAAGGGTTCCTTCCCGCACGACGAACTGATCGGCGCTCCCGAGGGCAGCGTTGTCCGCACCACCGGAAACGTCGCCTACCTCGCGCTGCGCCCCCTGCTCCCCGACTACGTCCTGTCCATGCCCCGCGGGGCAGCCGTCGTCTACCCGAAGGACGCGGGGCAGATCCTCGCCTTCGCCGACATCTTCCCCGGCGCCCGCGTCGTGGAGGCCGGTGTCGGCTCGGGCTCGCTCAGCAGCTTCCTGCTGCGCGCCATCGGCGACCAGGGCATGCTGCACAGCTACGAGCGCCGCGCGGACTTCGCCGAGATCGCCCAGGCGAACGTGGAGCGCTACTTCGGCGGCCCGCACCCCGCCTGGCAGCTCACCGTCGGCGACCTCCAGGACAACCTGTCCGACGCCGACGTCGACCGCGTCATCCTCGACATGCTCGCCCCCTGGGAGTGCCTGGAGGCCGTCTCCAAGGCGCTGGTCCCCGGCGGCATCCTGTGCTGCTACGTGGCGACCACCACCCAGCTCGCCCGGACCGTCGAGTCCATCCGCGAGATCGGCTGCTTCAACGAGCCGACCTCCTGGGAGACGATGATCCGCAACTGGCACATCGAGGGCCTGGCCGTCCGCCCGGACCACCGGATGATCGGCCACACCGGCTTCCTGCTCACCGCCCGCCGCCTCGCCGACGGTGTCGAGCCGCCCATGCGCCGCCGCCGCCCCGCCAAGGGCGCCTACGGCGAGGACTACGCCGGCCCCAACGCCGACGGCGGCACCGGCCGCTGACACGGCCCGCCGCACCCCACAACGCACAGGCGCCGTGGCGCAGTTCCCGGACCCACTCCGGAACTCGGCCACGGCGCCTTACCGTTGCCCCGCGCCGCCGCGACGGGTGAACCAGCGCGTGTCCCCCTTGACCTGAAACAGGCCCCCGGCGGCCCGCCTTGCCGAGGTGACGCCGTCGCGCAGCGGCCCGAGCCGGCACCCGCCCGCTGACACAGCGGCAGGGACCGTAACCCTTCTGACTTCCCCGGCGCAGGACCTGCACACCCCGCCGTTCCCTCGCGGTGTGACGTGTGGCACCATCTTGGCCACCCACCGGCACAGCCCTCAGGAGACACTCCTAGTGCAGCCTTCCGCCGTCCCGGAGCTCGCCCACACCCACACCCGCCCCATCCACTGGCTCGCCACCGCGACAGCCGTCGCCGGCGTCGTGGCCCTCTCCTCGCTCTTCCAGCCGGGCGCGGCCACGGCGGCCCAGCCGTCCGCCCCCGAGACCAGAAGCGCGCCGGCGAACGTGACGGCGCCCGACCCGGCCGCGGTGGAGTTCCCCATCGAGTGCGGCCCGGTGAAGGCCGTGGTGGAGAAGAAGGCCTCCGGCGACCTCGACGGCGACGGCAACCCCGAGACGGTGGCCGTGGTCCACTGCGACTCCCCGATGGGCACCCCGCCGGACGGCGTGTACGTCCTCACCCGGGGCCGCGACGGCGGCGCACCGCGTGTGGTGGCGACCCTGCTCGACCCCAAGGACGGCACCACCGTCAGCGACTTCGTCGTACGCGACGGCGCCGTCACGGCCACGCTCCTCGGCTACTCGTCGTCCGATGTGCCGCGTTGCTGCCCCGATGTGCACAGCGACGCGAAATGGCGTTGGCACAACGGCGCGTTCGTGCGCTCGGCACCGGCCGGTGCCCGCAGCGTGTGAGGCTTCTGTGCCGCTACGTGTGAGATATCAGACAGTAGTAACGCAACGTAGAGAAGTAGTCACTCCGCGTCCGGTCCGTAGACCTCGGTCCTGTCCGAAACTCGACGTACGTGGATGCAGTCGCCCGGACACTCCTTCGCCGAGTCGATCACGTCCGTGAGAAGCGGCAGCGGAACGGGCGTTGTCGCGCCCTTGTCCTGGAGCAACTCGTCGTCGGGGCTCTTCACATAGGCCAGACCGTCGATGTCCAGCTCGAACACCTCGGGCGCGTACTGGGCGCAGATGCCGTCACCGGTACACAGGTCCTGGTCGATCCAGACCTCCAGCGCCTCGCCCTCGACCCCGGCCTCCTGCTGCACGCTCATGTCTCCTGCCGTTTCATACGTCGAGCCGTGCCGGGAATCCGGCCAGCTCTGACGGGTGTTGAACGCTTCGACCCTACCTCCGGCTGGGTTCCATTCATGTTCGCTGGGTATTCCCCTGGCGTGAGGGAGAGCGCAAGGGTGAAGATCGGACACACCCCGACCGTCTTTGTGATCTAGGGGTTTCAATCGACACCCGCCCAGGTAGGGTCTGGAAGCGTCCAGCTCCCCTTGGAGGAGGTGAGGACCGTGGCAGCCCACGACGACGACATGAACCGCGGCATCCGCCCGGGACGCGGGTCCGACGACCCGGCCGGGCAGATCGCCTACCTTGAGCAGGAGATCGCCGTCCTGCGACGCAAGCTCGCCGACTCTCCGCGACACACGAGGATTCTCGAAGAGCGGATCGTCGAGCTGCAGACCAATCTGGCCGGCGTGTCCGCGCAGAACGAGCGGCTCGCCAACACGCTCCGTGAGGCTCGTGACCAGATCGTGGCCCTCAAGGAGGAAGTCGACCGGCTCGCGCAGCCGCCGGCCGGCTTCGGTGTCTTCCTGACGGCCAACGAGGACGGCACCGCCGACATCTTCACCGGCGGCCGCAAGCTCAGGGTGAACGTCAGCCCCAGCGTCGAGCTCGACGAGCTCCGGCGCGGCCAGGAAGTGATGCTCAACGAAGCGCTCAACGTGGTCGACGCCATGGAGTTCGAGCGCGTCGGCGACATCGTCACACTCAAGGAGATCCTCGAGGACGGTGAGCGGGCCCTGGTGCTCGGGCACACCGACGAGGAGCGGGTGGTACGGCTCGCCGAGCCGCTGCTGGACGTCACCATCCGCCCCGGCGACGCCCTCCTGCTCGAACCCCGCTCCGGCTACGTCTACGAGGTCGTGCCCAAGAGCGAGGTCGAGGAGCTCGTCCTCGAAGAGGTTCCCGACATCGGCTACGAGCAGATCGGTGGTCTCGGCGGCCAGATCGAGGCCATCCGCGACGCGGTCGAGCTCCCGTACCTGTACCCGGACCTGTTCAAGGAGCACGAACTGCGGCCGCCGAAGGGTGTCCTGCTGTACGGGCCCCCCGGATGCGGTAAGACCCTGATCGCCAAGGCCGTGGCCAACTCGCTGGCCAAGAAGGTCGCCGAGGTGACCGGCCAGGCCGCCGGCAAGAGCTTCTTCCTCAACATCAAGGGCCCCGAGCTCCTGAACAAGTACGTCGGTGAGACGGAGCGGCAGATCCGCCTCGTCTTCCAGCGGGCCCGTGAGAAGGCCAGCGAGGGCACTCCCGTCATCGTCTTCTTCGACGAGATGGAGTCCCTCTTCCGCACCCGTGGCTCCGGTGTCAGCTCGGACGTGGAGAACACCATCGTCCCGCAGCTGCTCGCCGAGATCGACGGTGTGGAGGGCCTGCAGAACGTGGTCGTGATCGGTGCCTCCAACCGTGAGGACATGATCGACCCCGCCATCCTGCGGCCCGGCCGGCTCGACGTGAAGATCAAGATCGAGCGTCCGGACGCCGAGGCGGCCAAGGACATCTTCGGCAAGTACCTCACCGAGCGCCTCCCGCTGCACAGCGACGACGTCGCCGAGCACAGCGGCTCCAAGGCCTCCACGGTCCAGAGCATGATCCAGACGGCTGTCGAACAGATGTACGCCGAGTCCGAGGAGAACCGCTTCCTGGAGGTCACTTACGCCAATGGTGACAAGGAAGTCCTCTACTTCAAGGACTTCAACTCCGGCGCCATGATCGAGAACATCGTCGGCCGTGCCAAGAAGTCGGCGATCAAGGACTTCCTCGAGAAGAACCAGAAGGGTCTCCGCGTCTCCCACCTCCTCCAGGCCTGCGTGGACGAGTTCAAGGAGAACGAGGACCTGCCGAACACCACCAACCCGGACGACTGGGCCCGGATCTCCGGCAAGAAGGGCGAGCGGATCGTGTACATCCGTACGCTCATCACCGGAAAGCAGGGCGCGGACACCGGACGCTCCATCGACACGGTGGCGAACACCGGTCAGTACCTGTAAAAGGCAGGGCGGCTGCGGGTGCCCTCGGCGGGTACCCGCAGCCGACTGTTTTTCAGGCCACGGCTGGAGCAACGCAATGACGCAAATGATCTCCCCACCAGCGCAAAGGCGTTCTAGGCTCTTGCGTACCGCCAAGTCGCGCAGTGCGGGGACGGGCACCGCACACGCAACCGAGCGCCAGCGGTATCTGAGTGGCGCCCACGACCGAGGGCGCCGCCGGGCAAGGAGGGCCGCATGACCGTACGGCGAGTAATGGGCATCGAGACGGAGTACGGAATCTCCGTCCCCGGCCACCCCAACGCCAATGCCATGCTCACCTCGTCCCAGATCGTGAACGCCTACGCGGCGGCGATGCACCGGGCCCGCCGGGCCCGCTGGGACTTCGAGGAGGAGAACCCGCTGCGGGACGCGCGAGGCTTCGACCTCGCCCGCGAGGCCGCCGACTCCAGCCAGCTCACCGACGAGGACATCGGCCTGGCCAATGTGATCCTCACCAACGGCGCACGGCTCTACGTCGACCACGCGCACCCCGAGTACAGCGCCCCGGAGGTCACCAATCCGAGGGACGCCGTCCTCTGGGACAAGGCCGGCGAGCGGATCATGGCGGAGGCCGCGGAACGGGCCGCCCAGCTGCCCGGTGCCCAGCCGATCCACCTGTACAAGAACAACACCGACAACAAGGGCGCGTCCTACGGCACGCACGAGAACTACCTGATGAAGCGGGAGACCCCCTTCTCGGACATCGTGCGCCACCTGACGCCGTTCTTCGTCTCCCGCCAGGTCTTCACCGGCGCGGGCCGCGTCGGCATCGGCCAGGACGGGCACGAGCACGGCTTCCAGCTCAGCCAGCGAGCCGACTACTTCGAGGTCGAGGTCGGCCTCGAGACGACGCTCAAGCGCCCGATCATCAACACCCGCGACGAGCCGCACGCGGACGCCGAGAAGTACCGTCGGCTGCACGTGATCATCGGCGACGCGAACCTGTCTGAGATCTCGACCTACCTCAAGCTGGGGACGACCTCCCTGGTCCTGTCGATGATCGAGGACGGTTTCATCGCCGTCGACCTGGCCGTCGACCAGCCCGTCCGCACCCTCCACCAGGTCTCGCACGACCCGTCCCTGAAGCGCCTGGTCACGCTGCGCAGCGGCCGCACGCTCACGGCGGTCCAGCTTCAGATGGAGTACTACGAGCTCGCGCGCAAGTACGTGGAGGAGCGCTTCGGCGCGGACGCCGACGACCAGACCAAGGACGTCCTCTCGCGCTGGGAGGACACCCTCACCCGTCTGGAGCACGATCCGATGAGCCTGGCCGGGGAGCTGGACTGGGTCGCCAAGCGGGAGCTCATGGAGGGCTACCGGCGCCGGGACAGCCTCGACTGGGACGCGGCGCGGCTGCACCTGGTCGACCTCCAGTACGCCGACGTACGGCCCGAGAAGGGCCTGTACAACCGTCTGGTGGCCCGCGGGCGCATGAAGCGGCTGCTGGACGAGGCGGACGTCGAGCGGGCCCGTACGGCGCCGCCGGAGGACACGCGCGCCTACTTCCGCGGCCGCTGCCTGGAGCAGTACGCGGACGACGTGGCGGCGGCCTCCTGGGACTCGGTGATCTTCGACCTGCCGGGCCGGGATTCCCTCCAGCGCGTTCCAACCCTGGAACCGCTTCGCGGAACGCGTAATCACGTCAAGGAGCTTCTGGACCGCTGCCGCACCGCGGAAGACCTGGTCAGGGTGCTTTCGGGCGGGTGAGCGCGGTCAACGGGTACACGGTTGGGGCCCGCCGGACAGGGTGGAAAATCCCGGGTCCGGGAATCATCGAGGTGGTCCCCGTACGTTGGAGCAACAGCGGGGCCATTGTCAGACCCGGCGAGTAGGGTCTGATCTTGACCGAGCAACTGTGTCGGGCGAACCGAGCGGGGTGAGGGATATGGCGACCAAGGACACCGGCGGCGGACAGCAGAAGGCCACCCGGTCCACCGAGGAGGTCGAGGAGCAGGCGGCAGAGGCGCAGGCTTCGGAGGACGTCAAGGAGCGTCACGAGAAGCTGAGCGACGACGTGGACTCGGTTCTGGACGAGATCGACGACGTCCTCGAGGAGAACGCCGAGGACTTCGTGCGGTCCTTCGTTCAAAAGGGTGGCCAGTAAGGCGCCTGAGCCTTCACTCCGAAGGTGATCGGGGTGTCGTGTCGTGAGTGACGGACGAGCCGAGCGCGGAGCGCTGCGCGCGGGGCACCGCAGGACGTGATGCCCTCGTGTGCGGCGCTCCGGGCGTCGGTGGCGCCCGGAGCCCGGCTGCCTGCCGGGCGGGAGGCCGGCAAGTGCGGCGTGGCTCCCGCGGAGTTGGATTCGCCGGGCATGTGGATCACCGCCGAAGGACGGGTAGGGTCCGTGGCATACCGAGCCCCCGGCCGCAACCGGGCCGGGGTTGTTCCAAGGATCGGCCCGACGTCACAGGGCGGGCTGTCGCATACGTGGAAGGAATCGCGTGGAAGCCAACACTCGTAGCACCGGGCGTCTACCAGCTGCCTTCCTGACGCCAGGGTCTTCCTCCTTCATGGACTTTCTCTCCGATCACCAGCCGGAACTGCTGCCGGGCAACAAGAAGTTGCCGCCGGTGCAGGGCGCGATCGAGGCGCCGCACGGCACGACGATCGTGGCCGTGACGTTCCCCGGCGGCGTCGTCCTCGCCGGTGACCGGCGGGCCACCATGGGCAACGTCATCGCGCAGCGGGACATCGAGAAGGTCTTCCCGGCCGACGAGTACTCGGCCGTGGGCATCGCCGGTACGGCGGGCCTGGCCGTGGAGATGGTGAAGCTGTTCCAGCTGGAGCTGGAGCACTTCGAGAAGGTCGAGGGCGCCCAGTTGTCGCTGGAGGGCAAGGCGAACCGGCTGTCGACGATGATCCGCTCCAACCTCGCCATGGCCATGCAGGGGCTGGCCGTCGTCCCGCTGTTCGCCGGGTACGACGTGGACCGGGAGAAGGGGCGGATCTTCTCCTACGACGTCACGGGCGGGCGCTCCGAGGAGCACAACTTCGCGGCCACCGGTTCCGGGTCGATCTTCGCCCGTGGCGCCATGAAGAAGCTCTTCCGGGACGACCTGAGCGAGGCCGAGGCCACGACTCTCGTGGTCCAGGCGCTCTACGACGCGGCAGACGACGACTCGGCGACCGGCGGTCCCGATGTCGCCCGCCGGATCTATCCCATCGTCACCGTGATCACCGAGGACGGCTTCCGCCGGCTCTCCGAGAACGAGTCGTCCGAGATCGCGCGGTCGGTTCTGGAGCGGCGGCTGGAGCAGCCCGACGGTCCGCGGGCCGCGCTGCTGTGAGCAGCGGGCTGTCTTCGTGAGGGTGGTCCAGTGAACCGACGGAATCTTCAAGAGAGGGACGGATAACCGGTGTCGACGCCGTTCTATGTCTCACCCCAGCAGGCGATGGCCGACCGGGCCGAGTACGCCCGCAAGGGCATCGCCCGTGGTCGCAGCCTGGTCGTGCTGCAGTACGCCGACGGCATCGTGTTCGTCGGCGAGAACCCGTCCCGTGCGCTGCACAAGTTCAGCGAGATCTATGACCGGATCGGCTTCGCGGCCGCCGGCAAGTACAACGAATACGAGAACCTGCGGATCGGCGGCGTGCGCTACGCCGATCTGCGGGGTTACACCTACGACCGGGACGATGTGACGGCCCGGGGCCTGGCGAACGTGTACGCGCAGACGCTGGGCACGATCTTCTCCAGCGCGGCGGAGAAGCCGTACGAGGTGGAGCTGGTCGTCGCGGAGGTCGGGGAGACGCCCGAGGGCGACCAGATCTACCGGCTGCCGCATGACGGCTCCATCGTGGACGAGCACGGCTCGGTCGCGGTGGGGGGCAACGCGGAGCAGATCAGCAGCTATCTGGACCAGCGCCACCAGGACGGTATGACGCTGGCCGAGGCGCTGAAGCTGGCGGTGCAGGCGCTGTCCCGCGACACGAACGGGAGTGAGCGGGAGATTCCCGCGGAGCGGCTGGAAGTGGCGGTGCTGGACCGTACGCGGCCGCAGAAGCGGAAGTTCAAGCGGATCAGTGGGCGCCAGCTGGGGCGGCTGCTGGAGGCGGACGGGGCGACCACGGCGTCGGAGGCCGAGGCGGATGCCGAAGCGGAGGCGTCGGACGGCGAGTGATCGCCCACTGCCGCGGGGCCCGGGCGGGGGGGGGGGGGGGGGCGCGCCCGTGGCGGGGGCGGCGGGGGGGGGGTGGGTGGGGGGGGGGGGTGGGCCCCCGGCC
>NZ_JBVHEP010000024.1:0-119454 GCF_055562795.1 Streptomyces sp. NPDC016851 | reverse complement strand
GCCCCCGCGGCGGCGGGCGGGGGGGGGCCGGCGCCCGCCCCCCGCGCCTGTGCCTGCGGCGGCCTGTGGCTGCTTCGGTGGGGGTGCGCGTAGCGCCCGCGGCCGGCTTGTGGGTCGGGGCCGCGCCGGGGGGTGTCCGTCCTCGGAACGGCGCGATGGGGTCACCTACCAACTGACTGGCGTTGACGCGCCAACCGCTGCGGGCGGACACCCCCCGACACGTCCCCTTCTCGCCGTGCGCGGGTGCGGCTGCGTGGTGGCTTAGCTGCCTGCAGGCCGCCGCGGCACCCCGTAACGCCGGGTTGCGGACCCACCCGGCCTTCGCACCAGCGGACGCTACCGCGCTCCCGGCGGTGCCGTAGAGCCCCGTACCACCAGCCGCACCGGGATGTCCCCGCTCTCGGGCTCGCGGCCCTCCAGGACGGCCAGCAGCGCCGCCATACCCCGCTCACCGAACGACTCGGCGTCGAAGCGGACCGTCGTCAGCTCCGGGTCGATCGCCGTGGCCAGGGCGAGATCGTCCAGGCCGGTGACCGACAGGTCGTCCGGGACGCGCAGGCCCAGGCGGCGAGCTGCCTTGTACGTGCCGGCGGCCAGCAGGTCGTCGTCGCAGACCACCGCCGTGGGGCGCGGGCCGGGTCCCGAGAGGGCGGTTTCGGCCGCGGTCACCGCGCCCTCGATGGAGATCGGTGAGCGAGCCGTACGGACGGACGTGCCGGGCACCCCGGCCAGACGGGCCGCCAGCTCCCGGGCGCGTACCTCGAAGGTCCAGGACGGCACGTCCGCCGCCAGGTGGAGGAACCGCCGGTGGCCCAGGGACAGCAGGTGGTCCGCGACCTGACGGACACCGTCGGCGATGTCCAGGTTGACCGTCGCCGCCCCCAGGCTGCCCGCCGGGTCGCTGTCCAGCATCACCAGCGGCAGCGCCTCCCCGCGGATCGTGGTCAGCGCGTCCGCGGCCATGGAGGACGCGATGACGCCGTCGAGGGCGGCCTGCGCGGAGGCGAAGGGGTCCCGGGCGGGGCCGATGCCCTCGGGGGACGGGTAGAGGACCACGCCGAAGCCGTGCTCGGCGGCGACGCGGGTGGCGCCCGTGTAGACACCGGCGAAGAACTCCGTGGTCAGGGCCGGGACCACCAGCAGGACCGTGCGGGTACGGCCCAGGCGCAGGTTGCGGGCGGCCAGGTTCGGGCGGTAGCCCAGGTCGCGGGCCGCCTCGCGGACCCGCTGAGCGGTCGCCTCCGAGACGCGGCCGTGCCACTTGTCCCCCAGGACCAGGGAGACCGCCGCCTGGGACACGCCGGCGGCCTGGGCGACGTCCCGGCTCGTGGGGCGGGTGCTGCCTCGTGCCACCGGCGGGGTGCTCCTTCGTCTGGACTCGCGAACAGCGGCCATGGTACGTATGAGGCAGACGTTATACGTACAACCTAAGCGGGGGACATGGCTACGGGCTACCTGGAGATACTTCGGGCGCGACACGCCGCCCGGCTGCTCGTCGGCACGCTCGTCGGCCGGCTGCCGAACGCGACGGCGGCCATCGCGATCCTGCTGTTCGTACGGGCCGAAGGCGGTTCGTACAGCCTCGCGGGGGCGCTCGCGGGTGTGTACGGCGTCGCCAACGCCGTGGGGCAGCCGGTGCTGGGCCGGCTCGTGGACCTGCGCGGGCAGCCGCGCGTGCAGCTGCCGGCGGCCGTTCTCTCCGGGCTCGCCATGGCCGTCTTCGCCTTCGCCGGGATCGGATCGCTGCCCCTCGCGTACGCCGCCGTGGCCGGTGCCGGGCTCTTCACGCCGCCTCTCGAAGGCGGGCTCCGGGCCCTGTGGTCGTCGGTCCTCCGCAAGGAGGAACACGTGCACACCGCGTACGCCATGGACGCCGTGGCCCAGGAGGTGATGTTCACCGTCGGACCGCTGCTCGTGACGCTGTGCGTGTCCCTGTGGTCCGCCCAGGCCGCGCTGCTCGTGCTGAACGTGGTCGGGGTGCTGGGTGCGCTGTCCGTGGTGGTGTCGCCGCCCTCGCGCGCGTGGCGGTCCGCGCCGCGTGAGGCGCACTGGCTGGGCGCGCTGCGCTCGGCGGGGCTGCTCGCCCTGCTGGCGGCGTTCCTGTTCATCGGGATGGCGCTCGGCTCCATCACGGTCGCCTCGGTGCCCTACGCCGACGACCACGGTGGTGACGTCGTGTACGGCTGGCTGATGGCCGCTCTGGGATTCGGGGCGCTGGTCGGCGGCAGCGTCTACGGGGCCCGGCAGTGGGCCGGCGAGCCCGCGCGGCGACTGCGGGTGCTGGTGGCCCTTCTGGTGGTGTGTTACCTGCCGCTGCTGCTCATGCCGGACGCGGTGCCCATGGTGGCGCTGACCGCCCTCGCCGGGGTCTTCCTCGCACCCGCCATCGCCTGCGCGTTCGTCCTGGTGGACCGGCACGCGCCGCGCGGCACGGTGACCGAGGCGTTCTCCTGGCTGGTGACGACGTTCACCGTGGGCCACTCGGTCGGAACGGGCGTCGCGGGGCCCGTCGTGGAGACGGGCGGGGCACTGTGGGGCTTCGCCGTGCCGGGGGTCGCGGGCGGCGTGTCCCTGCTGGTTTTGACGGCCACGGGGCGGGTACTCGCAGCTCCCGGCGGGGGAGCGGTGGTTGCCGCCGGTTCGGAAAATGATCCAAACCGTGCCGTCGAACCCCGTTTCAGTTCAGGGGATCGGGCGTAATGTTCCCTCATGGACCGCCGCATTTTCGGGCTGGAGAACGAGTACGGCGTCACGTGCACGTTCAGGGGACAGCGCCGCCTGTCTCCTGACGAGGTGGCGCGGTACCTCTTCCGCCGTGTCGTGTCATGGGGCCGCAGCAGCAATGTCTTTCTGCGAAACGGCGCCCGCCTCTATCTCGACGTGGGTTCACATCCGGAATACGCCACACCCGAATGTGACAACGTGACCGAGCTGGTCACCCACGACAAAGCGGGCGAGCGCATTCTCGAAGGACTCCTGGTGGACGCCGAACGACGCCTGCACGAGGAGGGAATCGCGGGCGACGTCTACCTCTTCAAGAACAACACCGATTCAGCGGGCAACTCCTACGGCTGCCACGAGAACTATCTGGTCGCCCGGCACGGGGAGTTCTCCCGGCTCGCGGACATTCTGATTCCGTTCCTGGTCACACGGCAGTTGCTGTGCGGCGCGGGAAAGGTGCTCCAGACGCCGCGCGGTGCCGTGTACTGCGTCAGCCAGCGCGCCGAACACATCTGGGAGGGCGTCTCCTCGGCGACGACCCGCTCCCGGCCGATCATCAACACGCGTGACGAGCCGCACGCGGACGCCGAGCGCTACCGCCGCCTGCACGTCATCGTGGGCGACTCCAACATGTCCGAGACGACCATGCTGCTCAAGGTCGGCGCGACCGACCTGGTGCTGCGCATGATCGAGGCGGGCACCGTGATGCGGGACCTCACCCTGGAGAACCCGATCCGGGCGATCCGCGAGGTCAGCCACGACATCACCGGCCGCCGCAAGGTCCGCCTGGCCAGCGGACGCGAGGCCTCCGCCCTGGAGGTGCAGCGCGAGTACTACGAGAAGGCCGTGGACTTCTGCGAGCGCCGCGGCATCCGCACCGGCACCGTCGAGCAGGTCCTGGAGCTGTGGGGCCGCACCCTGGACGCGATCGAGACCGAGGACCTCGACCGCATCGGCACCGAGATCGACTGGGTCATGAAGTACAAGCTCCTCGAGCGGTACCGGGCCAAGCACAACATGACCATGTCGCATCCGCGCGTCGCGCAGATAGACCTCGCCTACCACGACATCCACCGCCGTCGCGGCCTGTACTACCTGCTCGAGAAGAAGGGGCAGGCGGCGCGCATCTGCAACGACTTGAAGATCTTCGAGGGCAAGTCCGTTCCGCCGCAGACCACTCGGGCCCGGCTGCGCGGCGACTTCATCCGTCGCGCTCAGGAACAGCGCCGTGACTTCACGGTCGACTGGGTGCACCTCAAGCTCAACGACCAGGCCCAGCGCACCGTGTTGTGCAAGGACCCGTTCCGTTCCGTGGACGACCGGGTGGAGAAGCTGATCGCCGGAATGTGAGCCGGTTCCGGCCAGTCCGGTAAGCCGGTGCCCGGAGGTTTTCGGACCTCCGGGCATCGGCCCTTTTCCGTTCCGGACCCGCCCGTACGGGAGCGGCCCGGGTGCGTCGTGTCGCGCGGTGAGGCGAGTGAGGAGCGTGTACGCCGTAGAGTGGCGGCCATTGCCCCCACACCACCGATCCCAGTTGGACTGATGAACTACAACACGAAACGACGCGTGGCCGCGCTGCTGGCCGTTCCCGCCCTGTTGTTCACCGCCGCGTGCGGATCGGACGACGGGAACAACGGCGACACGGCGGAAGGCGTCGCCGAGGTCACGGGGAAGGTCGGGGCGAAGCCCGAGATCTCCGTGCCCAAGGACGGCAAGCCGTCGGACAAGACCGTGGTCAAGACGGTCTCGGCGGGCAGCGGAAGCCCGATCAAGGGCTCGGACTTCGTCCGCCTGGACTGGACCGTCGAGAAGTGGGGCGGTGGCCAGGATCTCGGCGGTACCTGGGCCGCGGGATCGACGGGTGACAAGGCGCCCCGACGGCAGTCCATCGAGCAGATCGGCAAGCCGAGCCAGCAGCTCCCCGCGAAGGTCCTCGACGCGGTGAAGGGCAAGAAGCCCGGCAGCCGGATCCTGGTGCAGGGCACCGCGGGCGACCTGATCGGCCAGAGCCTGAACACCTCCTCGGGGATCGCCGCTAAGGACGTGCTGATCTGGGTGGTCGACCCGGTCGGTGCCGCGAGCGTCGACTCCAAGGGTGAGGCCAAGGGCGAGCAGGCGCCCTCCGAGGCGGGCATGCCCGAGGTGAAGTCCCCGTCGCAGAAGGCCGCGGAGATCACCGTCCCCAAGGGCGAGAAGGCTCCCAAGGACCTCAAGGAGCAGGTGCTGATCAAGGGCGACGGCAAGAAGGTCGAGGCCGGGCAGGGCCTCATCGCCCAGTACACCGGGGTCAAGTGGGAGGACGGCAAGAAGTTCGACTCCTCCTGGGACCACGGCGGGGCCACCGCCTTCCAGATCGGCAACGGCTCCGTGGTGGCGGGCTGGGACAAGGGCCTCGTCGGCAAGCACGTGGGCGACCGCGTGCTGCTGGTGATCCCGCCCTCGCTCGGCTACGGGGCGAGCCCTCAGAGCGAGCTGGCCAAGAACACCCTGGTCTTCACGGTGGACATCCTCGGCACGGTCTGACCCGGCCGGTCTGTGAGACTGTTCCCGACGCAGGTCACGTAACAAGGAGAGACAAGTGAGCATCGACAAGCCCGAGATCGACTTCCCGGGCGGCGAGCCCCCGGCGGACCTCGAGATCAAGGACATCTGGGAAGGCGACGGCCCGGTCGCGCAGGCCGGCCAGACCGTCACCGTGCACTACGTCGGCGTGGCCTTCAGCACGGGCGAGGAGTTCGACGCCAGCTGGAACCGCGGCACCCCGTTCCGCTTCCCGCTGGGCGGCGGCCGGGTCATCAAGGGCTGGGACCAGGGCGTGCAGGGCATGAAGGTCGGCGGCCGCCGCCAGCTGACCGTCCCCGCCCACCTCGCCTACGGCAACCAGAGCCCGACCCCTCTGATCAAGCCGGGCGAGACGCTGATCTTCGTGGTCGACCTGCTCGGGGTCTGAGCAGGATCCGAACAGACTCGATCACGTGGGGCCCATGCCTGTTCGGGCATGGGCCCTCGGCTTTTGCCGGGCCACCACGGGGCGGTACGGTCAACGTCGTCAAGCACCATAGGGAGGCGAAGCGCGTCGATGGCCATTGCCAAGGCCGAGCGGCTGATGAACCTGGCGCTGTGTCTGCTCGGGACGCGGCGGCCGCTCAGCAAGCGTGAGCTGCGCGACTCCATCGAGGCCTACGTCGAGGCCTTCGGGCCGGGCAACGGCCCGGGCGGCAACGACGATTCCTTCAACCGCATGTTCGAGCGGGACAAGGACGATCTGCGCGAGCTCGGACTGGTCATCGAGACCGTCGAGAGCCTCGACGGCGAGGTCGGCTATCTGGCCCGCCGCGACAGCAACCGCCTCCCGCCCATCACCCTGGACGCCGAGGAGGCCGCCGCACTCGGGCTCGCCGCCAAGGTGTGGCAGCAGGCCCGGCTCGCCGGCGCCGCCAGCGGCGCCCTGCAGAAGCTGCGCGCCGCGGGACTCCCCGAGGACGTCGACCCGTACGGGGCGCACGGCGCGCTGGAGCCGCGCATCCCGGTGCACGAGGCGGCGTTCGAGCCGCTGATGCTCGCCTGCCGGGACCGCAGGCCCGTCGTGTTCGACTACCGCAAGGCCACCGCCGCCCACCCCGAGCAGCGGCACGTGGAGCCGTGGGCGCTGGAGTGCTGGCGGGGCCACTGGTACCTGGCGGGCTGGGACCGCGACCGGGGCGCCGAGCGTGTCTTCCGGCTGTCCCGGATCACCGGCAAGGTCCGCTCGCGCGGCGGCCGGTACACCGCCGACGTGCCGGACGTCGTCACCGTCCGTGAGACCGTCGCGAGCTGGGCCGGGGAGATCACCGACCGCTCGGCGCGGATCCGGCTGCGCTCGGCCGCGGGGTACCCCCTTCGGGCGAAGGCCACCTCGGTCCGGGAACTCGGTGACGGCTGGGACGAGTTGGAGATTCCGTACGGCCACGGGCTGGATGCCTGGCTGGTGGAGTTCGGGCCGGACGTGGTCGTCCTGGAGCCCGCCGAGCTGCGGGCCGACGTGGTGGACCGGCTGCGGGCCGTGGCCAAGGGCTGAGGGGGAGCGGACGAGACAGTGGCAGGCAAACCGGTCAGGCCCGTGAACGCCATCGACCAGACCAGACGGATGCTCTCCCTGGTGACGTATCTGAGGGAGCGCCCCGGAGCCCGGGTCGAGGACGTCGCGCGCGCCTTCGGCATCACCGAGGACGAGCTGGTCTCCGACCTCGACGTGCTGCCCATGTGCGGCACCAGCTTCCGCGGCGGTGACCTGCTCGACATCGACACCGACGGCGAGCGCATCTGGTGGCACAACCCGGCCGCCCTCGCGGCAGAGGCGGCCGAGCCGCTCAGGCTCGCCGCCGACGAGGCCACCGCCCTGCTCGTCGCCGCCCGGGCCGTGGCCACGCTGCCCGGACTGCGCGAGAGCGACCGGCAGGCCCTGCTGCGGGCCACGGCCAAGGTGGAGACGGCGGCCGGCGAGGCGGCGGGCGCCAGCTCGCGGCTGTCGGTGACCTTCGAGTCCGAGGGCGGGGTCTTCGCGGACGTCGACCGGGCGATCGCCGAGCGCCGCCGACTGTGGATCCGCTACTACTCGCCCGCGCGCGACGAGGTCACCGAGCGGGAGATCGACCCGATCCGCCTGGTCAGCGTCGGGCACACCTATGTCGAGGCCTGGTGCCGCCGCTCGGAGGCGCGCCGCACCTTCCGGCTGGACCGGGTCGCCGAGATCAAGATCCTCGACGAGCCGTCGGCGCCGCCCGAGATCGAGCTGCGGGACCTGTCCGAGGCGCTGGTGCAGCCCGCGGCCGAGGACCCGGAGGTCGTGGTCGAGGTCGGGCCCGGCGGCCGCTGGGTCGCCGAGTACTACCCGCACGACAGTGCGGATGAGCTCCCGGACGGCGGCCTGCGAATCACTCTGCGGACCCCCGAACCGGCGTCGCTGCGGCGGCTGGCGCTGCGGCTCGGGCGGGACGGCCGCATCGTGTCGCCGCCCGAGCTGGCGGACAGCGCCCGGCAGGCGGCCCGCGAGGCGCTGGCGGCGTACGACGGGATCGAGGTCGTGGAAGCGGCCGGCGGGGCGGAGGCCGGCGACGCGGGCGGACCGGTTGCGGTGCACGCTGTCGCGGACGGGCCGGACGGCAGACGCGAGTGAGCCGCGGGTGCCACCGGCGTCGACGGCCGGAGCCGGTCGTCCCGCGACGCCGGCCATGGCGCCCGCGAGGCGAACGACCCGAGAAAGAGGAGCCAGGGCTGTGAGCGAGTCGGTGACGTCCGGTGCGGCGGGCATGACGGTGGAGTCCGCGTTCGCCGGGATGAGGAGCGTGGCCCCGGTGGTGTTCCGGGCGGGCTGCCCGGACTGCCGGGAGCGCTTCGAGCTCACCGCGGGCGCCCTGCGCCTCGCCATCGGCGCCACGAGCCGTACGACCTTCTACTCCTTCACCTGCCCGGAGTGCGGCGCCGCCGTCCGCAAGCCCGCGGGGGAGCGGATCGTGGAACTGCTCACCGACGGCGGGGTACGCACCCTGCGGCTGCACTCCACCGTCTAGTGGGCCGGGGAATCCGGCCCGTCGGAAGGGTCTAGGCTCGGCGTCATGTTCTGGCCGATGTTCGCGATTGCCATGGGATTCGTGGGTCTCGCCGTGCTCGGGGTGCTCGCCGTGCGGGTCTTCGTCGAGGCACAGCGCCTGGGCAGCCAGGTCTCGGACTCGGCGCGCCGTATCAACCGGGCCGCCGAGGACCTGGAACGGGCGGCGGAGAGCGCGGCCCGGTCCGTGGACGCCCTGTGAGCTGTCCGGCAGACGGCTGTGAGTCCGGCATTGGGACACTTCGCCCTGTCACCTCGGCGGTTCGGACAGGTACGCTGCTGGTCGCGGTCCGGTTAACGAGGCACTGGCCGCGGACGGGAGTACGCACAGGGGATGCAGAGGGATTGCCTCACGTTTACCCCTGAGCGTTACGATCGCTGTCAACACGATCGTTCGGACACATGTCCGACCGGTCGGACAGCACCCCACCACAGCCGCCTCGGTGAGAAGGTAAAGACTTATGTTCGGAAGGCTCGGAGCCCCCGAGATCATTCTCATCCTCGTCGTCATCATCCTGCTGTTCGGCGCGAAGAAGCTTCCGGACATGGCTCGGTCGCTCGGCAAGTCGGCCCGCATCCTCAAGAGCGAGGCCAAGGCCATGAAGGACGAAGGCAAGTCGTCCACGACTCCGGCCGGCCCGCCCAACAACGACGAGCCCTCGCAGCGCACCATCCAGGCAGCGCCCGGTGACGTGACCAGCTCCCGCCCGGTCAACGAGCCGACGGACACGACCAAGCGCTGACGCAGGGCCGGTGACCTCCGGCCCGCCGCACGAGATGGGAACGTGGGTTGCTGAAGTCTGCCCGCAAAAAGGAGAGGGATCCCGAGGGGCGGATGCCCCTCGCGGAGCACCTTCGCGAGCTCCGCAACCGGCTCGCCAAGGCGATTCTGGCGATCGTCGTCGTCACGGTCTTCGCCGCCTTCTTCTACAACGACATCATCAACTTGATCACCAAGCCGATCCTCGACTCGGTCGGCTGTGACAAGACCTTCGCGGAACTGGCCCAGTCGCAGCCGGGTTCGAAGCCGTGCGCGCAGATCACCATCAACGGCCTGCTCACCCCCTTCACGCTGGCGCTGAAGGTGTCCCTGATGGCCGGTGTCGTCCTGGCCTCGCCGATCTGGCTGTACCAGCTGTGGGCCTTCATCGCGCCCGGCCTGCACCGGCACGAGAAGAAGTACGCCTACGCCTTCGTCGGCACGGGCGCCCCGCTGTTCCTCGTCGGTGCCTACTTCGCGTACACGGTCCTTCCCACCACCGCGAAGGTGCTGCTCGAATTCACCCCGGGCGGCACGTCCAACCTCCTCCCGCTGGACGACCTGCTCGACCTGGTCATGCGGATGGTGCTCGTCTTCGGCCTCTCCTTCGAGCTGCCGCTGCTGCTGGTCATGCTCAACGCCACGGGCGCGATCACCGGCAAGCGCATGCTGGGCTGGTGGCGCGGCATGATCATGGGCATCACGGTGTTCGCGGCCATCGCCACGCCCAGCACCGACCCGCTGACCATGCTGGCGCTCGCCGGGCCGATCTGGATCCTGTACTTCGCCGCGGTCCTCTTCTCCCTGCTCAACGACCGCCGCCGCAGCCGCCGTGAGGCGCTCGGCCCCGCCGACGACGAGGCCTCCGAGCTGGACCTCACCCCCGACGACATCGGGGAGATCGAGCCCGTGACGACAAGCCGCGCCGCCCTGCCCGAGCAGGCGAGCGGGGACCGCACGGACCGGGTCAACGGTTATGACGACGTGACCTGAAGATCGGCGGGCAGCTCATAGGGTCGGTCGCGTGACCAGCGAGATCACCCTCTTCGTCAACCCCACCGCGGGTCGCGGCCGGGGCGCCCGCGCGGCGCAGCCGGCCGCTTCCGCTTTGCGGGCGGCCGGTTACTCGGTGCGCACGGTGCTCGGGGAGGACGCCGCGGACGCCCTCACCCGCGCGCGTGCCGCCGTCGCGGGCGGCACCGGAGCGCTGATAGCCGTCGGCGGCGACGGCATGGCCCAGCTCGCCCTGCGGGCGGTCGCGGGCACGAGCACCCCGCTCGGCCTGGTCGCGGTCGGCACCGGCAACGACTTCGCCCGCACTCTCGGTCTGCCCGTGCGCGAGCCCGCCGCCGCGGGCCGCATGATCGCCGACGCCCTCAAGTGCGGCCGGCTGCGCGACATCGACCTCGGCCGGGTGGGGGACCACTGGTTCGCCACGGTCCTCGCCTCCGGCTTCGACTCCCGCGTCAACGACCGGGGCAATCGCATGCGGTGGCCCTCCGGCCGCTTCAAGTACGACCTCGCGATGATCGCCGAACTCGCCGCGTTCCGGCCCGTCCCGTACCGGATCCGCCTGGACGACGGCGAGGTCCGCGAGATCGAGGCGACCCTCGTCGCCGTCGGCAACGGCTCGTCGTACGGCGGCGGCATGCGGATCTGCCCCGGCGCCGACCTGACCGACGGGCTGTTCGACATCACCGTGGTCGGGGACTGCGACCGTACGACGCTGCTGCGGGTGTTCCCGCGGGTGTACCGCGGGACGCACATCGAACATCCGAAGGTGACCGTGCTGCGGGCGGCCCGGGTCGAGATCGCCGCCGAGGGGGTCACCGGGTACGCGGACGGGGAACCGCTCGGCCCGCTGCCGCTGGCCGCGCGCTGCGTGCGCGGGGGCGTGCGGGTCGTCGGCCCCTGAGCGGCGCTGCCCCTGAGCTGCGCCTATCCCCGGTTTCACAGGAACGGATCCGGATAATGATCGTCCTGTTGTCAGTGCGGCCCGGTACGCTCGAAAGCACGATGACAGAGGATCTCTCACCGGCCGAGCGGTACGCGGCAGCCCGTAAGCGTGCTGCCGAGCAGGCCACCGCGCTCGCCTCCTTCCGCGAGATGTACGACTTCGGCCTCGACCCCTTCCAGATCGAGGCCTGCCAGGCGCTCGAGGCGGGGAAGGGCGTGCTGGTCGCCGCGCCCACCGGCTCCGGCAAGACCATCGTCGGCGAGTTCGCCGTCCACCTCGCCCTCCAGCAGGGCAAGAAGTGCTTCTACACGACACCCATCAAGGCCCTGTCGAACCAGAAGTACGCCGACCTGTGCCGCCGCTACGGCACGGACAAGGTGGGCCTGCTCACCGGCGACAACAGCGTCAACTCCGACGCCCCGGTGGTCGTGATGACCACCGAGGTGCTGCGGAACATGCTGTACGCCGGTTCCCAGACCCTCCTGGGCCTCGGCTACGTGGTCATGGACGAGGTGCACTACCTCTCCGACCGGTTCCGGGGCGCCGTCTGGGAAGAGGTGATCATCCACCTCCCCGAGTCGGTCACGCTCGTCTCCCTCTCGGCGACCGTGTCGAACGCCGAGGAGTTCGGCGACTGGCTCGACACGGTCCGCGGCGACACCGAGGTGATCGTCTCCGAGCACCGGCCCGTGCCGCTGTTCCAGCACGTGCTGGCCGGGCGGCGGATGTACGACCTGTTCGAGGAGGGCGAGGGCCACAAGAAGGCCGTCAACCCCGACCTCACGCGCCTGGCGCGCATGGAGGCGACCCGGCCGTCGTTCCAGGACCGCCGGCGCGGTCGGCTGCGCGAGGCCGACCGCGAGCGTGAGCGCAGACAGCGGTCCAGGGTGTGGACGCCGAGCCGACCGGAGGTCATCGAGCGGCTCGACGCCGAGGGGCTGCTGCCCGCCATCACCTTCATCTTCAGCCGCGCCGCCTGCGAGGCCGCCGTCCAGCAGTGCCTGTACGCGGGGCTCCGGCTGAACGACGAGGAGGCCCGCGAGCAGGTCCGCTCCCTCGTAGAGGAGCGCACGGCGTCCATCCCGCGCGAGGACCTGCACGTCCTCGGCTACTACGAGTGGCTGGAGGGCCTGGAGCGCGGTATCGCCGCCCACCACGCGGGCATGCTGCCGACCTTCAAGGAGGTCGTCGAGGAGCTGTTCGTACGCGGCCTGGTCAAGGCCGTGTTCGCGACCGAGACCCTCGCCCTCGGCATCAACATGCCCGCCCGTTCGGTGGTGCTGGAGAAGCTCGTCAAGTGGAACGGCGAGCAGCACGCGGACATCACCCCGGGCGAGTTCACGCAGCTGACCGGGCGGGCCGGGCGGCGCGGCATCGACGTCGAGGGCCACGCCGTGGTGCTGTGGCAGCGCGGCATGAACCCGGAGCACCTGGCGGGCCTGGCGGGCACGCGCACCTACCCGCTGCGGTCCAGCTTCAAGCCGTCGTACAACATGGCGGTCAACCTGGTCGAGCAGTTCGGCCGGCACCGCTCGCGCGAGCTGCTGGAGACGTCCTTCGCGCAGTTCCAGGCCGACAAGTCGGTCGTCGGGATCTCCCGGCAGGTGCAGCGCAACGAGGAGGGTCTCGAGGGCTACAAGGCCTCCATGACCTGCCACCTCGGCGACTTCGAGGAGTACGCGCGGCTGCGCCGAGAACTGAAGGACCGGGAGAACGAGCTGGCCCGGCAGGGCGCGGCACAGCGGCGCGCGGAGGCCGCGGTCGCGCTGGAGAAGCTGAAGCCCGGTGACGTCATCCATGTGCCCACCGGCAAGTACGCGGGCCTGGCCCTGGTGCTGGACCCGGGCCTGCCCGCGGGCCGTTCGAACGGCCATCGCGGATTCGAGCACCACGACGGGCCGCGCCCGCTGGTGCTGACCGCCGAGCGGCAGGTGAAGCGGCTGGCGGCCATCGACTTCCCGGTGCCGGTCGAGCCGCTGGAGCGGATGAGGATCCCCAAGTCCTTCAACCCCCGTTCCCCGCAGTCCCGTCGGGACCTCGCGTCCGCGCTGCGCACCAAGGCCGGGCACATCCCGGCCGACCGGCACCGCAAGCGCCGCTCCCAGGCGGCCGACGACCGCGAGATCACCCGGCTGCGGACCGCGCTGCGCGCGCACCCCTGCCACGGGTGCAACGACCGTGAGGACCACGCCCGTTGGGCCGAGCGGTACCACCGGCTGCTGCGGGACACCTCGCAGCTGGAGCGGCGCATCGAGGGCCGTACGAACACGATCGCGCGGACGTTCGACCGGATCGTGGCGCTGCTGACCGAGATGGACTACCTGCGCGCCGACGAGGTCACCGAGCACGGCAAACGGCTCGCGCGGCTGTACGGCGAGCTGGACCTGCTCGCCAGCGAGTGTCTGCGCGAGGGCGTCTGGGAGGGGCTCGGCCCGGCCGAACTGGCGGGATGCGTCTCGGCGTTGGTGTACGAGGCGCGGGTCGGGGACGATGCGCTGGCGCCGAAGCTGCCGTCGGGCAAGGCCAAGGCCGCGCTGGGCGAGATGGTGCGGATCTGGGGGCGGCTGGACGCGCTGGAGGAGGAGTTCCGGATCAGCCAGACCGAAGGGGTCGGGCAGCGGGAACCGGACCTCGGGTTCGCCTGGGCCGCGTACATGTGGGCCTCCGGGAAGGGGCTCGACGAGGTGCTGCGCGAGGCCGAGATGCCGGCGGGCGATTTTGTGCGGTGGTGCAAGCAGGTCATCGACGTGCTGGGGCAGATCGCTGCGGCGGCTCCGCAAGGGTCTTCCGTGGTGAAGAACGCCCGTAAGGCCGTTGATCTGTTGCTGCGGGGGGTTGTCGCCTACTCGTCGGTGGGGTGAGCTTGTTGCGCGAGTGCCGGTTCGTTGTGGTTGCTCGCGCAGTTCCCCGCGCCCCTTAGGGGGCGTTTTCCCGAAGCCCCTCACCCGTTGAGGTGAGGGGCTTTCGTATGCCTGTTCGCCGTTACTGGTCGTATTCGAACGGTGTCGCAGCGTGTAAACGACTGAGCGTACTATCCCTTCGCGTCCGGTTTCCGGCAGTTGCTGAATATGACACGGCGATGATCCGGTCGGACTAAGCTCGCCCGCAGCGCACCGGCTTGAGCTGAATTCGTGCGCTTGTTCCCCAATGTGCGGAAGAGTCCTACAGCTTCATGACATACCCCCCTGCAAGTCCTCCCGAACCCCAGCCGACTCCTTTCAGAAGGCCCACATGGTGAGTGTTCAATCCCCTCCCGGTCGCGGTGAACTTCCCTACGCGCGCGTGCTGCTGCTGCCGGCCATAGCGATGGCCGCGGCGACCGGAGCCGCTGTCGCCCTGGTGACGGCGCCGGCCCGGCTCGCCGTCGGCTGGTGCGGTGGTATCGCCACCGTGCTGGTGATCGCGACGGCGGCCGAGGCGGTGCGCCGCGGCCGTGCCCTGCGCAAGCAGCGGGGCGAGCACGCCCGTCACACCGCGCATCTGGAACAGCGGATCGCGGCCCACGAGAACGAGTTGGTCCGCTTCTCGCGGCAGATCATCCCCGCGGCGCTCCGGCTGCTGAGCACCGGAGAATCCCCCAGGGAGGTGATTCGCAAGCTCGGCCTCGCCAACCCCGAGTACCGCGACCTGCCCGCGCCGCAGGCCGAGACGCTGCTGACGGTGCTGAAGATCGTCGACCGCGAAGTGACCATGCGCGACGCCGCCGCGCGCTCGTTCGTCAGTGTCGCCCGCCGCGTCCAGGCGATCATCCACCAGCAGGCCGAGGAACTCCGGGAGATGGAGGAGGACCACGGCCGCAACCCCGAGGTCTTCGACGACCTGCTGCGCATCGACCACGGCAACGCCCTGATCGGCCGCCTCGCCGACTCCGTCTCCGTGCTCGGCGGCGGCCGCCCCGGACGGCAGTGGCCCGAGCCGGTGTCCCTCTACAGCACACTGCGCGGCGCCATGTCCCGCATCCTGGAGTACCGGCGCATCCAGCTGTCCTCCATCGCCAAGGTCAGCGTCAAGGGCATCTACGTCGAGCCGGTCATCCACGCCGCCGCCGAACTCCTCGACAACGCCACGCGCTACTCGCCGCCGCAGACCAAGGTGCACGTCACCGCCACCGAGGTGCAGACCGGCGTCTGCATCGAGATCGAGGACGGCGGCGTCAATCTCAACGAGGAGGCACGCGCCCGGATCGAGGGCATGCTGGAGGCCGCCAAGGCGGGCGTCGACCTCCAGGACATCGGCGAGCACCCGCGCCTCGGCCTCGCCGTCGTCGGGCGTCTCTGCTCGGCGTACAACATGCAGGTCTCGCTGCGCGCCTCCGCGTACGGCGGTGTCCGCGCCATCCTCATCGTTCCGAGCGAGATGATCACCCACGAGCCCGGCGTCGGACTCGCCCACGGCATCGGCGCCACCGGCATCCCCATGCCGGTCGGCATCCCCGAGGGCCCGAAGCGCACGCCCAAGAAGCGCCGCCCCACCAACCCGCGCATCCCCGAGACGGTCTCCCTGGAGGACGACGACGTCCCCGTGGTCACCGAGTGGACGCCCAACGGCCTGCCGCAGCGCCGCAGCCGGGTGAAGACGTCCCTCACCGAGCGGATCGCCCAGCAGGCCGCCTACGACCGGGAAGACCGGGAGGCCGAGGCACGGGGCGAGGCGAACCCCTGGGCGACGCCCGAGCCCGAGCCCAAGCCCCTGCGCGACATGAACGCCCCCGACGCCCCCGGCAAGGGCCTCGAGGCCTTCTGGGAGGGGCTCAAGCAGGGCATCGAGCCCGGCACCCACCCCACCGACTTCATCCGGAATCCGACCAAGTACCTGCACCTGCTCAACGACCCGGCCCCCACCGAGGCCGATGACGAGGGGGACCTCAAGTGATCCAGCAGCGAGGCAACTTCGACTGGATGCTCAAGCAACTCGCCGACGGCGTGCCGGGCATCGAGATGATCGTGGTGCTGTCGGCCGACGGTCTGCGCATCGCCCGCTACGGCGGCGAGCCCGACGCGGCCGACCGGGTCGCCGCGGCCTGCGCCGGCCTGCAGTCCCTCGCGGGCAGCGTCTGCCAGGAACTCACCGTCGGCGACGGCGAGATGAAGCTCGTCATGATCGAGATCGACCGCGGCTACTTCTACCTGATGAGCGCCGGAGCCAACGCCTTCCTCGCGGTGCTCTCCGACGTGCGGTGCGAACCCGGCCGGATGAGCGCGATGATGCGCGACCTCGTCGTCCGCATCGGAGGCCATCTGACCAGTCCGCCCCGGCGGAACGGGCAGATCGTATGACGCCTCCCCAACGCCAGAGGCGCGAGCCCGCCGCGGAACCGCCCAAGCCCGAGGAGGGCGAGGGCAAGGTCCGCAACCCGGAGCGCATGTACGTGGTGGCCGGCCCGGACGGTGAACGGGCCGAGCTCGACCTGGTGACGTTAATCGTGGCGCGGGCCACGGACCCGCCGCCCTCCGCCTCGCCCGAGCAGGCGGCGTTGCTCCGGCTCTGCGCCGCACCCCTTTCCGTGGCCGAGCTGTCGGCCTATCTCAGCCTGCCGTTCAGCGCCATGGGCGTGCTGCTCACCGAGCTGCTGACGGCGGATCTGGTGACGGCGCGCTCCCCGATCGTCCGCCAGGCGCTCCCCGACCGTTCCCTCCTCGAAGCGGTGATGAATGGACTTCAAAGGCTCTGACACCATCCCGGGCCCCCGGGCCGAGGACCAGTTGCCCCACACGGCACAGGCCGCGGCCAAGATCGTGATCGTGGGGGGCTTCGGTGTCGGAAAGACGACCATGGTCGGCTCGGTCAGCGAGATCAAACCGCTGACCACCGAGGAGACCATGACGCAGGCCGGCATCGGTGTCGACGACAACTTCGGTTCCGCGACCAAGACGGCCACCACCGTGGCGATGGACTTCGGCCGGATCAGCATCACCGACCAGCTCGTGCTGTACCTCTTCGGCACACCCGGCCAGCAGCGCTTCTGGTTCCTGTGGAACGGCCTGTTCGAGGGCGCGCTCGGCGCGGT
This sequence comes from Streptomyces sp. NPDC016851, assembly GCF_055562795.1. Classification (NCBI taxonomy): domain Bacteria; kingdom Bacillati; phylum Actinomycetota; class Actinomycetes; order Kitasatosporales; family Streptomycetaceae; genus Streptomyces; species Streptomyces sp. NPDC016851. The sequence goes on along the minus strand of NZ_JBVHEP010000024.1, from coordinate 102,422 downwards.
GGTGCTGGTCGACACCCGCCGTCTGGAGGTCAGCTTCGACGTCATGGGGCGCCTGGAGGAGCGCGGTGTGCCGTTCGTGGTCGCCATCAACTCCTTCCCGGACGCGCCCCGTTACGCCATCGAGGAGCTGCGCACGGCGCTCGACCTCTCTCCGGACATCCCGATCATGGAGTGCGACGCGCGGCGGCGGGCCTCCAGCCGTGACGTCCTGATGACCCTCATGCGCTTCCTGCACTCGCTCGCCATGACGGGCTCGCTCACCTGATCCGGTTCCGTCCCACCCCATACCTCCCCCCAGACACCTGGAAAGTTTCGGAGCGACCACTGTGACGCCTGAATCCCACGCCTCGACGGGTACGGACACCCCTCTGCCCGGCCCGCCCCCCGGCTGCCCCGCGCACGGCCTCGGGCCGGGCGGGCTGCACCGGCTGCACGAGTCGGAGGACCTGGCAGGGCTGTACGAGCAGCTGCGGAAGGAGCACGGCCCCGTGGCGCCCGTGCTGCTCCACGACGACGTACCGATCTGGATCGTGCTCGGCCACGCCGAGAACCTGCACATGGTGCGCTCGCCCACGCAGTTCTGCCGGGACAGCCGTATCTGGACCCCGCTCAAGGACGGCCTGGTCAAGCCCGATCACCCGCTGATGCCGCACATCGCCTGGCAGCCCATCGCCTCGCACGCCGAGGGCGACGAGCACAAGCGGCTGCGCGGCGCGGTCCAGGGCGCGATCTCGACCATCGACTTCCGCAGCCTGCGCCGCTACATCAACCGCAGCACGCAGGCCATCGTCAACCGGTTCTGCGAGGAGGGCGAGGCGGACCTCGTCGGCCAGTTCGCCGAGCACCTGCCGATGGCGGTGATGTGCGAGATCCTCGGCATGCCCGACGAGTACAACGACCGGCTCGTCGAGGCCGCCCGCGACGCGCTCAAGGGCACCGAGACGGCGATCGCCAGCCACACCTACGTCATGGACGCCCTGAGCCGGCTCACCGCCCGGCGCCGCGCCCAGCCGGAGGAGGACCTGGCCAGTTACCTGATCACCCACCCGGCCCGGCTGACCGACGACGAGGTCAGGGAGCACCTGCGCCTGGTGCTCTTCGCCGCCTACGAGGCCACCACCAACCTGCTGTCCAACGTGCTGCTCACGGTGCTGATCGACCCGCGCTTCAGGGCCCAGCTCAACGGCGGACAGATGACGGTGCCGGAGGCGGTGGAGCAGTCGCTGTGGAACGAGCCGCCGTTCAGCACGGTCTTCGCCTACTTCGCCAAGCAGGAGACCGAACTGGGCGGGCAGCGCATCCGCCGGGGCGACGGGCTGCTCTTCGCCCCGCTGCCGGCGAACGTCGATCCGCGGGTGCGGCCGGACCTGAAGGCCAGCATGCAGGGCAACCGGTCGCACCTGGCGTTCGGCGGCGGGCCGCACGAGTGCCCCGGTCAGGACATCGGCCGTTCCATCGCGGACGTCGGTGTCGACGCGCTGCTGATGCGGCTGCCGGACGTCGAACTCGACTGCGACGAGGACGAGTTGCGCTGGACGGCGTCCATCGCCTCCCGGCACCTCGTGTCCCTGCCGGTGGCGTTCGCGTCCAAGCCGCCGCAGGACGTGTCGGAGACGCCGAACCACAACCACGTCCCCGCCCAGCGCTCCGACTGGCAGATCGGCATCACGCAGCCGCAGCCCCAGCCCGTGGCGGTCGCCGGCGCGCAGCCGCAGCCGGCTCCGGCGCAACCCCAGCCGGCTCCGGCGCAACCGCAGCCGGCCCCCGTACCGCCGCAGGCGCAGCAGGCCGCGGAGGAAACGGCCCGCCGCAAGGGTGTCTGGCAGCGCTTCCTGAGCTGGTGGCGCGGTTACTGACCGTCCGCCGGGCCGTCGGACGCCCCGGCGGCCCACCGGTCGTACGACGCCCAGGCCGTGAGCACCCGGCCGCTGCGGAACCGGTGCTCCTCGCCCGTGACCGGGTCGGTGAACTCCAGGGCCCGCGCCAGCAGCTGGAGCGGGCGCCGGAAGTCACCGGCCTGCACGGGAGCGGTGACCTCGGGGTAGAGCGGGTCGCCGAGGATCGGCACGCCCAGCGCGGTCATGTGCACGCGCAGCTGGTGGGTCTGCCCGGTGCCCGGCACGAGCCGGTACCGGGCGAGTCCGCCGGCCCCGTGCGGGCGGTGTGCGACGAGTTCGACGCGGCTGACGGCGTTGGGCTCGCCCACCAGCTCGCGGGCGGTGAGCTCGCCGCGTTCCTTCACGATCCGGCTGCGCACGGTCCGGGGGAGCGCGAGTCCGGGATCGTACGGGGCGACGGCCTCGTACTCCTTGTGCACCAGCCGGTCGCGGAAGAGCGTCTGGTACGCGCCGCGCTCCTCCGGGCGCACGGTGAACAGCACGAGTCCGGCGGTGAGCCGGTCCAGACGGTGCGCGGCGGCGAGTGTGGGGATGTCCAGCTCGCGGCGCAGCCGGGCCAGCGCGGTCTCGGCGACGTGGCTGCCGCGCGGGGTGGTGGCGAGGAAGTGCGGCTTGTCGGCGACGACGATGTGCTCGTCCCGGTACACGACCTCCAGCGGGAACGGCACCGGCACCTCGTCGGGCAGTTCCCGGTGGAACCACACGAACATCCCGGGCACGTACGGCGCGTCCGCCGGCACGGCCCGGCCGTCCGCCCCGACGACGAGTCCCGCGTCGAACATGCCGTCGACGACACCGTCACCGGCTCCCGAGAGCCGCTCCACCAGATGCTCACGCACCGTGGCCCACGCCCCCGCGGCGGGCAGCCGTACCCGCACCGGGTCCACGCCGTGGCGCTGCGGCAGGGGAGGGGGCGGGATGCGCGTCTTCCGTCTCATCGCGGCCCAGCGTACGAGGCGGCCGGACAGCGGCGGAAAACCACTGGGGCCGTCCACCGCCCCTTGCCAGGATGTGGCCATGCCCTTCCTCATCAGCCCGGTCCTGACCGCCGAGGCCCTCCCCGCCCGGCACCAGCCCACCCTCGCCACCGGCGACGGACTCCTCCTGCGTCCCTGGCGGGCCGGGGACGCGCCCGCGGTGTACGAGGTCTTCCAGGACCCCGTGATGCACCAGTGGCACGCCCGGACCGCCGGCTCCGAGGAGGAGGTCGCCGGCTGGATCCGCGACTGGCGGCAGGCGTGGGAGGAGGGGCGTCAGGCGCAGTGGGCCGTCGTCGGCGCGGACTCCGACCGGCTGCTGGGGCGGGTGGCGCTGCGCGAGATACGGCTCGACGACGGCACGGCGGAGGTGGCGTACTGGACCGTCCCGGCGGCACGCGGCCGGCGTGTCGCCGCCCGGGCCACGACCGCACTGGCCCACTGGGCGCTCGACGAGATCGGTTTCCACCGACTCGAACTGCTGCACGCCGTGCGCAACGAGGCCTCCTGCCGGGTCGCCTCACGCACCGGATTCACCCTCGAAGGTACGAAGCGCAGCGCCATCCTGCACCCGGACGGCTGGCACGACATGCATCTGCACGCGCGCGTGCGGGGTGACTGACTGCGGCACGCCAGAGGCCGGGGCGGCGTGATGTGCTCGCGTTGCTCAGGCGGCCGGAGTGCTCTCCTGTTCCGCCTCGATGCGGGCGTTCCACTCGCGCTTCGAGGCCTGCCAGCCGTCCTCGTTGTGGCCGCGGCGCCAGTAGCCGGAGATCGACAGGTCCTCGCGTGCGATGCCGCGCTCGACGCGGAGCAGCCGGCGCAGTTCCTTCACGAAGTGCGCCTCGCCGTGAACGAAGGCGTGCACGCGGCCCTCGGGGAACGCGAGGTTCCGCACGGCCTCGACGAGCGCCTCGCCGTGCGGCCGGTCGCCGCGGTGCAGCCAGACGACGTCCACGTCCGAGTCGATCTTCTGCTCCTCCTCGGGGCCGGAGACCTCGATGAAGGCATGGGCCCTGGCCCCGCGTGGCAGCGATTCGAGGGAGCGGGCGATCGCGGGCAGCGCGCTCTCGTCGCCGACGAGCAGGTGCCAGTCGGCGTCCGGGTCGGGCGCGTACGCCCCGCCGGGACCCATGAACCACACGATCTCGCCCGGCTGGACGCGGGTCGCCCACGGGCCGGCCAGGCCCTCGTCGCCGTGGATGACGAAGTCCAGCGTCAGCTCGCGGTGTTCGGCGTCCCACTGGCGCACCGTGTACGTCCGGGTCACCGGCCACTGTTCGCGCGGCAGCTCGTCGCGAACGCGCTGCAGGTCGAAGGGTTCCGGATAGGTCACGCCCTCGGGCGGGAACAGCAGCTTCACGTAGTGGTCGGTGCAGGCGCCCGCCTCGAAGTCGGCGAGGCCCTCGCCGCCGAGCACCACACGCTGCATGTGGGGGGTCAGCCGCTCGGTGCGGACGACCTGAGCGGAATGCGGCTTGCGCGGCTGGCGTCCCGGTCGCTCTGCCATGAGGGCCTCCCTGATTCGTGTAGTTAGGCTTACCTAAGTTAGCACCTCGCCCCCACTTAACACCTCCCGCATGAGAACGTGATGAGGGCCACCGGCCTCAGGAAGGCCACCGACCCCCGCGTCCGTCACGCCGCGAGCGTCGTCAGCAGGCGCTCCAGTGACCCGCCCAGTCCCCAGCGCGCCGCCAGTGCCTCCAGCTCCGCAGGGTCACGCGGAATCCGTGGCACCGCCGTCGTGACGTCCGGCAGCGGTACGTCGTGCGCGACCCGGACCACCTTCGGCGCGACCGCCAGATACGGGCGCGCCTCGTCCAGCCGCCTGCGCTGCGTCGGTGTCAGCTTCGACCCCCGGTCCTCCACCGCCGCCAGGATCCCGGCCAGGTCCCCGAACTCGGCCAGCAGCTTGGCGGCCGTCTTCTCACCGATGCCCGGCACGCCCGGCAAGCCGTCGCTGGGGTCGCCGCGCAGCAGGGCCAGATCCGCGTACCCGCTGCCGTCGACCCCATACTTCCCACGGAGCCAGGCCTCATCGGTGAGCTGCAGCGTGCCCACGCCCTTCAGCGGGTACAGCACGCGCACCCCGCGCGCGTCGTCCACCAGCTGGTACAGGTCGCGGTCGCCCGTGACGATGTCGACCGGGCCCTTCGCTCGCGCCGTGAACGTGCCGATCACGTCGTCGGCCTCGTATCCCGCGACGCCCACGCGCGCGATGCCCACCGCGTCCAGCACCGCCTCGATGACCGGCACCTGCGGCGACAGGGTGTCGGGCACCTCCTCCTCGTCCGGGCCGGCCGCGTGCTCCTCGGCGACGCGGTGGGCCTTGTAGGAGGGGATCAGCTCCACTCGCCAGTGCGGCCGCCAGTCGGCGTCCATGCAGGCCACGAGTTGGTCCGGCCGGTGGTCCCGGACCAGCCGCTCGATGAAGTCGAGCAGCCCGCGCACGGCGTTCACCGGCGTGCCGTCCGGTGCCTTCACCGAGTCCGGGACGCCGAAGTAGGCGCGGAAGTACAGGGAGGCGGTGTCGAGGAGCATCAGTCGTCCGGTCACGTCACGCATCATGCCGTACGCCACCGACAGCGACATGCCTCATATGTGACACGCCCCACTTGTGCGTTTGGGATCCGCGATCGAGGGGAGGCGCCGCCCCGCAGCGAGGCTGGTTGCGTAATTCAACTTTTGCGCCCCGCCCTCGCTCTGTTCCATTGCCGTCCAGATCGAGGTGCACGTGTCAGCAAGGCTTCAGGCAGAGAGCCTGTACAAGGTGTTCGGCAGGAGACCTGACCGAGCGGTCGAGCGGCTCCGCGCCGGGGCCGACCGGGAGGAGCTGCGCGCCGAGGGCGCCACCGCCGCCGTGATCGACGCGTCCTTCACCGTCGAGCCCGGCCAGATCTTCGTCGTCATGGGCCTGTCCGGATCCGGCAAGTCCACCCTGCTGCGCATGCTGAACGGCCTGCTGGAGCCGACCGCCGGACACGTGCGCTTCGACGGGCAGGACCTGACCACACTCGGCGACCGTGAGCTGCGCGAGGTCCGCTCCAAGAAGATCAGCATGGTGTTCCAGCACTTCGCGCTCTTCCCGCACCGCAGCGTCCGCGAGAACGCCGCCTACGGCCTGGAAGTGCAGGGCGTGCCCCGCGCCGAGCGCGTACGCCGCGCCGACGAGGCGCTCGCCCTGTGCGGCCTGGCCGGCTGGGAGAAGTCCTGGCCCGACGAGCTGTCCGGCGGCATGCAGCAGCGCGTCGGTCTCGCCCGCGCGCTCGCCACCGACGCCGACCTGCTGCTGATGGACGAGTCCTTCAGCGCCCTCGACCCGCTGATCCGCCGCGACATGCAGGACCAGCTGCTGGAGCTCCAGCAGAAGCTGAAGAAGACGATCGTCTTCATCACCCACGACCTGAACGAGGCCATGCGCCTCGGCGACCGCATCGCCGTCATGCGCGACGGCGAGATCGTGCAGATCGGCACCGCGCAGGACATCCTGCTGCGGCCGGAGAACGACTACGTCGCCTCCTTCACCCAGGACGTCGACCGCTCCCGCGTGCTGACCACCGGCGAGCTCATGGACACCTCGGTCACCGGCGACGACCCCGGCTGTCACTGCGAGACCGCCACGGCCGAGACCCCGTTCACGGAACTGTGCGCGATCAGCGCCCGGCTCTCCCACCCCGTCTCGGTCGTGGACGAGGACAACAAGCTGATCGGCGTCGTCCCCCGGCAGCGCCTGGTCGGCTTCCTCGGCGACGAACGGGACACCACCCCGGAGCCCTGCGACTCCCCGCGGGACGCGGGCGGAGAGAAGGTGACCGCCCGTGCCTAGGATTCAGCTCGGCACCTGGGTCAACGACGCGGTCGACTGGCTCACCACCCACATGGGGTGGCTGTTCGACTTCTGCAAGACCGTCTTCCTCGGCCTCTACGACGGGATCAACGCCGTCCTCCAGGCCCCCCAACCGCTGCTCCTCGCGGGCATCTTCGCCGTGATCGCCTTCTGGCTGCGCGGCACCCTCGCCGGTGTCCTCACCTTCGCGGGCTTCGCGTTCATCGACTCCCTCGACCTGTGGGAGAACGCGATGATCACCCTGACGCTCGTCCTCGTGGCGACCGTCATCGCGCTGGTGATCTCCATACCCGTGGGCATCTGGGCGGCCCGCTCCGACCGCGTCAGCGGTCTGGTCCGGCCCGTCCTGGACTTCATGCAGACGCTGCCCGCGATGGTCTACCTCATCCCGGCGATCCTCTTCTTCGGCACCGGCGCCTCCGCGGGCATCGTCGCCACCCTGATCTTCGCGCTCGCCCCGGGCGTGCGCATGACCGAGCTCGGCATCCGCCAGGTCGACCGGGAACTGGTCGAGGCCGCCGACGCGTTCGGCACCACACCGCGCAACATCCTGCTGCGCGTCCAGCTGCCCCTCGCCCTGCCCACCGTCATGGCCGGCGTCAACCAGGTCATCATGCTCGGCCTGTCCATGGCCGCGATCGCCGGCATGGTCGGCACCGGCGGTCTCGGCGGCGACGTCAACCAGGCCATCGGCCAGCTCAACGTCGGTCTGGGCGCCGAGGCCGGCGTCGGCATCGTGATCCTCGCGATCTACCTCGACCGCATGACCAGCGCGCTGGGCACCCAGGTCTCCCCGCTCGGCCGTCGCGCCGCCGCCCGGCTGCGCGCCGCCCAAGGGCTGAAGATCTGGTCGTACCGGCCCCGCCCGGCCGTCGCCGTGATCGGCGTCGTCGTGCTCGCCCTCGTCTCCGGCGGCATGGGCGTCTTCGGCAGCGGAGGCACCGGCACCACCGCCGCGGCCGGCAGCAAGGACGTCGGCCAGGGCAAGAAGATCAGCATCGGCTACATCCCCTGGGACGAGGGCGTCGCCTCCACCTTCCTCTGGAAGGAGGTCCTGGAGCAGCGCGGCTACCAGGTCGAGGCCAAGCAGCTCGACGCCGGCCCGCTCTACACCTCCCTCGCCCAGGGCGACATCGACTTCCAGACGGACGCCTGGCTGCCCACCACCCACGCCCAGTACTGGAAGAAGTACGGCAAGCAGCTCGACGACCTCGGCGCCTGGTACGACAAGACGTCCCTGGAGCTCTCCGTGCCCTCCTACATGAAGGGCATCGACTCCCTGGAGGACCTCAAGGGCAAGGCCTCCGAGTTCGGCGGCAAGATCACCGGCATCGAGTCCAGCGCCGGCGAGATGGCCCTGCTCAAGAGCAAGGTCCTCAAGGAGTACGGCCTGGACAAGGAGTACAAGGTCGTCGACAGCTCCACGCCCGCCATGCTGGCCGAGCTGAAGCGCGCGTACGCCAAGAAGGAGCCGATCGTCGTCACGCTCTGGTCGCCGCACTGGGCGTACAACGACTACGAGCTGACGAAGCTCAAGGACCCCAAGGGCGCCTGGGGCGCGGGCGACGGCGTGCACACGCTGGCCCGCAAGGGCTTCGCGGGTGACGACCCGACGGTCGCCGGCTGGCTGAAGAAGTTCAAGATGAGCGAGAAGGAGCTCACCAGCCTCGAAGCCGAGATCAACAAGGCGGGCAAGGGCAACCAGCAGCAGGCCGTCCGAGCCTGGCTGAAGCAGCACCCCGGCTACGTCGACAAGCTCGCCCCCGTGAAGGGCGCCGGCGGCAGCACGCCCGCCGAGGCGAAGCGGCCGCTGAACGTGGCGTGGTTCCCCTGGGACGAGGACATCGCCGTCACGTACCTGTGGAAGAACGTCCTCGAACGCCGCGGCTACACGATGAACCTGAAGCAGATGGACGTCGGCCCCGTCTACACCGGTCTGGCCTCGGGCGATCTCGACCTCAACTTCGACGCCTGGCTGCCCTACGCCCAGAAGAACTACTGGGACGCGAACAAGGACCGGCTCAAGGACCTCGGCACCTGGTACGAACCGACCTCCCTGGAGATCGCCGTGCCGTCCTACGTCAAGGGCGTCGACTCCCTGGAGGACCTCAAGGGCAAGGCCGGCACCTTCGACGGGAAGATCATCGGCATCGAGCCCGGCACCGGCGAGATGGACCTGCTGAAGAACAAGGTCCTGCCCGGCTACGGCCTGGACAAGGAGTACGAGGCCGTCGACGGCTCCACCCCGGCCATGCTGGCCGAGCTGAAGCGCGCCTACGCCAAGAAGGAGCCGATCGCCGTCACCCTCTGGTCGCCGCACTGGGCGTACAGCGACTACAAGCTGACCAAGCTGAAGGACCCCAAGAAGGCCTTCGGCGAGGGCAACACGATCCGCACCATCTCCAACGAGAAGTTCCCCGAGGAGTACCCGCAGCTCACGAAGTGGATCAAGAACTTCAAGATGAGCGAGGACGAACTCGGCAGCCTGGAGAGCGAGATCAAGAACCGCGGCCAGGGCCATGAGGAAGAGGCCGTCGCCGCGTGGCTGAAGCAGCACCCCGACATGGTGGAGCGCATGACGCCGCAGTGAGGCCCGGTACGGGGCGGGACGCGACACACCGCGTCCCGCCCCGTACGCGTACCCTCACTCGTACCCGGACCCCGCTCGGGTCCGGACCCACAGCAGGATCCGGACAACCACAGAGCGCCATGCCATCCCCTGAACCCCTTCTCTCCTCCCTGTTCCTCCCGTAGGAGGAATCCGCGCGCCGCCCCGAGAGCGGGCGGATCCCCTGGCGCGAAGTGTGAGGTCGCACACCGGCCGGTACGACGCCGATGTGACAGGCGCATGCACCGGTTTGCCGAACATGCGTAGGGTGCAGACAACTCAACAGAAGCAGTGCGCCGGGTCACCGGCGCACCGGGACCGGTATCGACGGGCGAAGGAGGGAGCCGGAGCGATGGGCGACCACAAAGAACAGCCCCTTCGGGTGGGCGCGGCCGTGCGGCGGCGGCGCCGCGCGCTGGAGCTCACCCTCGCCGTCGTGGCCGAGCGCAGCGGCCTGTCGGTCCCGTTCCTCAGCCAGGTCGAGAACGACCGGGCGCGGCCCAGCACCAGTTCCCTGGAGAAGGTCGCCGACGCCCTGCGCACCACCGCGGTCGAGCTCCTCGCCGCGGCCGACCCGGCGTGCAGCGTGGACGTCGTGCGCGCCGACGACCCCGACCCGCTGCCCCGCCCCCGGACCCGGTCCCTGGTGCGCGGTCACCACCAGATGCACGCTTCCGAGTTCACCGGCGACCACGACGCCGGCCGTGAGTTCCAGTACCGCAACGACCAGTTGATGTACGTCGCCGACGGCGCGGTGGAGATCGAGGCGGAGGGCCGCGCCTACCGGCTCGGCCGCGGCGACACGCTGTATCTCACCGGCGGTGTGCGGCACCGCTGGCGGGCGGCGGAGTCCGACACCCGGGTGATCGTCGTCGCCGTGGCGGAGCACATCGAGGCGGTCCGGGACCGGCCGCGCCGGTGAGGGTCGTCTCGCTGGTCCCGTCGCTGACCGAGGCCGTGGCCCGGTCCGCGCCCGGCGCCCTGGCCGGAGCCACCGACTGGTGCACCCATCCGCCCGGACTCGACGTCGTGCGCGTCGGCGGCACGAAGAACCCCAAGACCGACCGGATCGTCTCCCTCGCTCCCGACCTGGTGATCGCCAACGAGGAGGAGAACCGCGAACCCGACCTCGCGGCCCTGCGCGCGGCGGGTGTCGAGGTCCTGGTCACGGAGGTCCGCGACGTGCCGCAGGCCTTCCGGGAACTGGCCCGGGTCCTGGACGCCTGCGGGGTGACGGCCCGCCCGCGCTGGCTGGACGAGGCGGAGGAGACCTGGTCGTCCCTGCCGCCGCCCCCGGCCCGTCTGAGCGCGGTCGTACCGATCTGGCGCCGCCCCTGGATGGTCCTGGGCCGCGACACCTTCGCGGGAGACGTCCTGGCCCGCCTCGGCATCGACCACGTGCACGCGACACACCCCGACCGCTATCCGCGCGTCCCGCTGGAGGAGCTGCGCGCCGCCGCGCCGGACGTGGTGGTCCTGCCCGACGAGCCCTACCGCTTCACCGCGGACGACGGCCCCGAGGCCTTCCCCGGCCTGCCCTGCGCGCTCGTCAGCGGACGGCACCTGACGTGGTACGGGCCGTCGCTGGCCGAGGCGCCACGGGTACTGGGCCGGGCCCTGCGAGCAGCTCGCCCCTGAGCAGCCCCCGTACGGTGCCCACGGCGGCGGTGCCCCACGCGGCGACCAGCACCGCGTACAGCACGAGAGCCGGCCCCGTGTAGGCCACGAGCCCGGTGTGCCGGCCGAGCGCCTCGGCGCCCGTGACACAGGTGCCGACCGGGAAGGTGAACGCCCACCAGGTCATCGAGAACCGCATCCCCTGCCGCCGGGCGCGCAGCACATGGGCGGTGGCGAGGCAGAACCACAGCAGCGCGAACCCCATCACGGGCACGCCGTACAGCACGGCGAGGACACCGAAGCCCTGGCCGTACGGCGCCGGTACGACCCCGGGGGCGGCGTCCGCGAACGCGCCGACGGCGGTCGTGGACTGCCCGAGCGGCCCGAGCACCAGGAACAGCGTCGGGGTGAGGGCGAGCGGCAGCGGCGCTCCGGTGATCAGCCGCCCGAAGACCAGCGGCAGCATGAGCAGGGTCGCGAGCAGGCTCAGCCCGAACAGCGCGACGCAGACGAGCAGCAGCGTCTCCCGGGCCTGACCGGGAGGCAGATGGTGCACCAGCGGCGGCCCCACGGCGCCGGACACCATGGGCGCGACCAGCGGCAGCAGCCACACGGGCGTGGCCTGTCCCGGCTCGACCCGGTGGCGTACGGCCATCAGATACGGCACGGCGACGGCGGCTGCCAGCCCGAGAGCCGTACCGGCGCTGAACAGCACGGCGTCCAGCGCCACGGCCGCCCGCACGCCGATCCAGTCCCGGCCGACGCCGAGGGCACCCCCGCCGACGGCCAGCAGGGCCATGGCGAGGCAGCCGTAGAACGGGGCCGTCGCCGGGTCGAGGAGATGGGCGCGGGCCTGGTCCCGGTGACGGGCCCAGTGCACGGCCCGGGCGCAGAGCAGGGTGACGAGCAGGGCCAGCGAGAGGGCCCAGACACCGGCCAGCGCGCCGCGCAGCCCGGGGACGTGCGGCGACAGGGCGGTCCCGGCGGTGGCGACGACGGCGGTGCCCATGACGGTGGCGTACCAGTTGGGTCCGAGGTGACGGACGGAGACTGCGCCCGGAAGGGGCCGGGCCGGCTGGGCTGGGGTGACCATGACTCCCACGGTCGGGCCGTGGGCACCCCGCCGCCAGGGAGCATGTCCCTATGGCGACATAAGCTGGGTTTATGAGCAGGAGCGAAGAGCAGGGTGAGGTCCCGGCCGGAGGGTCTCTCGCGCACCGGGTGCCGGATCTGGGCGGCCTGGAACTGCTGCTGGCGGTGGCGCGGCTCGGCAGTCTCGGCGGGGCGGCGCGGGAACTGGGCATCACCCAGCCCGCGGCCAGCAGCCGGATCCGGTCGATGGAGCGGCAGCTCGGCGTGGCGCTGGTCGACCGCTCACCGCGCGGGTCCCGGCTCACGGACGCCGGTGCGCTGGTGACGGACTGGGCGCGGCGGATCGTCGAGGCGGCGGAGGCGTTCGACGTGGGGGCGCAGGCGCTGCGCGACCGGCGCGACTCGCGGTTGCGGGTGGCGGCGAGCATGACGATCGCCGAGTATCTGCTGCCCGGCTGGCTGCTGGCGCTGCGCGCCCAGCGGCCCGACACGGCGGTGTCCCTGCACGCCGGGAACTCGACGGTGGTCGCGGAGCGGCTGCTGGCGGACGAGGCGGACCTCGGGTTCGTCGAGGGGCTGACGGTGCCGACGGGGCTGGACTCGGTGGTCATCGCCCATGACCGGCTGATAGTGGTCACGGCTCCTGCCCATCCGTGGGGCCGGCGGCGGCGTTCGCTGGCCGCGGAGGAACTGGCGTCGACGCCGCTGATCCTGCGGGAGAAGGGCTCCGGTACGCGGCAGGTCCTGGACGCGGCGCTGGGCGGGCTGGCGCGGCCGCTGATCGAGTTGTCGTCGACGACGGCGGTCAAGGCGGCGGCGGTGAGCGGGGCGGGGCCGGCGGTGCTGAGTGAGCTGGCGGTGGGGGAGGAGTTGGCGATGCGGCGGCTGGTGCGGGTGCCGGTGGAGGGGGTCGCCCTGGCGCGGGACCTGCGGGCGGTGTGGCCGACGGGGCATCGCCCTACCGGGCCGGCCCGGGATCTGCTGTCGCTGACGCGGGGGTAGTTTTCTCGCCCCCGCCGCCCCTACCCGTCCCATCCCCAGGGGCTCCGCCCCTTCGACCCCGCTGAGGGCTGTGCCCCCAGGCCCCCGCGGGGGCTTCGCCCCCTGCACCCCCACCGGGGCTGCCGCCCCGGACCCCGCTTCGGCCTGAACGGCCTCGTCCTCAAACGCCGGACGGGCTGGGGGGGACTCAGCCCGGCGTTTCTAGCCGGGCGTCTTGGCCGGCCGATTCGCCGGACGGGCTGGGGGCCCGGCCTCCTGGCCGACCGATTCGGGTGGTGGGTGGGCATAGGCCGGGGGTCCAGGGGGCGGAGCCCCCTGGGAGTGTGCGCGCACCGGGTCAGGCCGGATCCGCCGCCTCCACCAACGCCCGCATCACCCGCACGTCCTCGCCCATCTCCGGATGCCACTGCACTCCGAGCACCCACCCCTCCCCGGACGGCAGTTCCAGCGCCTCCACCGTGCCGTCGTCCGCGTAGGCCGACGGGACGAGCCCCTCGCCCAGGCGGTCAACGGCCTGGTGGTGGTACGACGGCACCGACGTCTCCTCCGGCACGACACCCGCGTACAGACTCCCCGGCACCGGCTTGACCGCATGGCTGCCGAAGACGCCCACGACCTCCGCATGACCGTCGAGGTGCTGCACCAGCGTCCCGCCCAGGGCGACGTTCAGCAGTTGCATACCCCGGCAGATGCCGAGCAGCGGAACCCGCGCCGTGAGCGCCGCGTCGATCAGGGCCAGCTCCCACGCGTCCCGCTCCCGCGCCGGCGGCCCCGTGCGGGGATGCGGCTCGGCGCCGTACCGTACGGGCTCCACATCCGGCCCGCCCGCGATGACCAGCCCGTCCAGCCGGGCGACGGCCTCGGCCGCGTGCGCGGGGTCGTCCGGCGGCAGCATCGCCGCCAGACCGCCCGCCCGCTGCACGAGCCGGGGATAGCCGACCGGCAGCAGCGCGGCCTCCAGTTCCCACACTCCCCAGCGCGCACCGGACTCCAGATAGGTGCTGACACCGATCAACGGCCTGGCCACCACAACTCCCTCGACAATCGACGCCTCAGTCCCGTGTCAACTCTGCCTCGGCCGCGGCCAGCGCCGCGAACTCCTCCTCCGGCGCCTTCGCCACCAGCCGCTTGCGGCTGTACAGACCGAAGTACGCGAGAGCCACGACGTACACCGCGAGGGCGATGAACGCCGCCGTCACGTCCACCAGGAACGTCGCCACCAGCGCCGCGCAGGCCAGCACCAGGGCGACGGAAGAGGTCAGCACCCCGCCCGGCGTGCGGTACGGCCGCGGCAGCTCCGGCTCCCGGCGGCGCAGCACGATGTGCGACAGCGACATCAGCGCGTAGGAGATGGTCGCGCCGAAGACCGCGATGTTCAGCATCCGGGCGCCGTTCCCGGACACCGCCGCCAGCAGGAAGCCGATCGTGCCGGGCACGAGCAGGCCCAGGTAGGGCGCCTTGCGGCGGCTGGTGAGGGACAGGAAGCGGGGCAGGTAGCCCGCGCGGGACAGGGCGAACAGCTGGCGCGAGCCCGCGTAGATCAGGGAGAAGAACGACGCCACGAGGCCGGCGAGGCCCGCGTAGTTCACGATCCGGCTCAGGGTCGTCGCCTCGCCGTCCGGCTGGAGGGCCTCGACGAGCGGGTTGCCCGCCTCCTGGATCGCCGCGGAGCCGCGTGCTCCCGCCGCCGCGACGAAGGTCACCACCGCCAGCACGACCAGGATGCCCATCGACCAGCGGATCGCCTTCGGCAGCGTGCGGGCCGGGTCCCTGGTCTCCTCGGCGGCCAGCGGTACGCCCTCGACGCCCAGGAAGAACCACATGCCGAACGGGAACGCCGCCCAGATGCCGAGCAGGCCGAACGGGAGCCAGGAGTTCGACCCCGCGGCGGAGGAGTCGACCGGGATGTCGTCCAGCGCGGCGACCGAGAAGTCGGGCAGGGCCGCCAGCGCGAACACGACCAGAGCGACCACCGCGATGCCCGTGACGACGAAGCTGAAGCGCAGCGCCTCGCCCACGCCCCAGAGATGGATGCCGAGGAAGATCGCGAAGCAGACCAGGTACACCGGCCAGCCGGACTCCAGGCCGAACAGGCCCAGCGACTCGACGTAGTCGCCGATGAAGATGACGATGGCGGCGGGCGCGAGGACGTACTCGATGAGGATCGCCGTACCGGTCAGGAAGCCGCCCCACGGGCCGAGCGCCCGCCGGGCGAAGCCGTAGCCGCCGCCGGCCGTCGGCAGGATCGAGGACAGCTCCGCGAGGGCGAAGACCATGCACGCGTACATGGCGCCCATGAGCACCATGGCGATCGCGAGGCCGCCGAAGCCGCCCTCGGCCAGGCCGAAGTTCCAGCCCGAGTAGTCACCGGAGACGACGTAGGCGACGCCGAGTCCGGTCAGCAGCACCCAGCCGGCGCTGCCGCGGCGCAACGCCCTGCGTTCCAGATAGTCGTCCGCCTGCGCGGCGGCGGGTGGGCTGGTGGATTCCTGGGACATGGGCAGACTCCCCACGGGAGGCGGACACGGGGTCGAGAGGGTTCGACTCAATGGAATGGATCCATACCTTTGCCGTGCCGTCGCGGGAAGGCAATACCCCTGCGTTAATCGCCAGTAAATCCTCGCAACGCCGGGACCCGTCCCGGCTCAGCCGAGGAAGCCGCGCAGCAGCGCCGCCGTCCCCGCGCAGTGCTCGCGCGTGATCTCCCGCGCCTGGTCGGCATCGCCCTCGATCACGGCCTCCACCAGGGCCGCGTGCTGCCGCTGCGAGTGTTCGAGGTTGCGCACGAGCAGCGGGATGCAGTCCAGCAGGTCGTTCACCGTGGCCCGCACCGCCGCGTACTGCGCGGTCAGCGTCGGCGAGCCGCACAGCTCGGCCAGCGTGAGGTGCAGCAGCGTGTCCAGGCGGCGGTAGTCGGCGAGCGGGGCGTCGTGCGTACGCGCCAGGGCCTCCCGCAGCCGCCGCGCCTGCGTGTCGTCCAGTCCGTGCACCGCGCACAGCCCGGCCGCGCCCACCTCCAGCACCTCCCGGAACCGCAGCACGTCCTCTATGTCGACCTCGGCGATGCGGCGCCGCAGCTCGTCCTCGCCGCCGGCGTCCGTGCGGGGCAGGACGAACGTGCCGCCGTACCGGCCCCGCCGCGACTCCACCAGCCCCTGGTCCTGGAGGACTTTCAGCACCTCGCGCAGCGTCACCCGGCTGATCCCCAGCCGCTCCGCCAGCTCCCGCTCGGCCGGCAGCCGCTCGCCCCCCGGCACCAGGCCCAGCCGTACGACCTGGAGGATCTGCTCCAGTGCCTCCTCGAAGCCGTTGCCCGCGCGCACCGGCCGCAGTACCGGCGTCAGCCCGTCCCGCGTCTCGCCGCCAGCTTCCTCCGGCATGTGGCCGTACCCCCTTCCCAAGCAATGGTTCTCAGGAATACCTTATGGCTTCCGGCGGAACCAGAGCCAAGGAGGCCCTCCCGTGGCAGACCGCACACCCCCGCTGAGCGTCGAGGAACTGCACGCCCTCGTCGCGGGCGGTGAGATCGACACTGTCGTCCTGGCCTTCCCCGACATGCAAGGGCGGCTCCAGGGCAAGCGGTTCGCCGCGCGCTTCTTCCTCGACGAGGTCCTCCAGCACGGCACGGAGGGCTGCAACTACCTGCTCGCCGTCGACACCGAGATGAACACCGTCGACGGCTACGCGATGTCCTCCTGGGACCGCGGCTACGGCGACTTCGCCATGCACCCGGACCTGAGCACCCTGCGCCGCGTCCCCTGGAACGAGGGCACGGCCATGCTCCACGCCGACCTCGCCTGGAACGACGGCTCGCCGGTGGTCGCCGCACCCCGCCAGATCCTGCGCCGCCAGCTGGAGCGCCTCGCCGAACTCGGCTACACCGCCCAGGTCGGCACCGAGCTGGAGTTCATCGTCTTCAAGGACACCTACGAACAGGCCTGGGACGCGGGCTACAGAGGCCTGACCCCGGCCAACCAGTACAACATCGACTACTCGGTCCTCGGCACCGGCCGCATCGAGCCCCTGCTGCGCCGCATCCGCAACGAGATGGCGGCCGCCGGCCTCACCGTCGAGTCCGCCAAGGGCGAGTGCAACCCCGGCCAGCACGAGATCGCCTTCCGCTACGACGAGGCCCTGGTCACCTGCGACCAGCACGCCGTCTACAAGACCGGCGCCAAGGAGATCGCCTCCCAGGAGGGCATGTCGATCACCTTCATGGCCAAGTACAACGAGCGCGAGGGCAACTCCTGCCACATCCACCTCTCGCTCGCCGACGCGGACGGCACCAACGCCATGGCAGGCGACGGCGAGGACGGCATGTCGGACGTCATGCGCCACTTCCTCGCCGGCCAGCTCGCCGCGCTGCGCGACTTCTCCCTCCTCTACGCCCCCAACATCAACTCCTACAAGCGGTTCCAGCCCGGCTCCTTCGCCCCGACCGCCGTCGCCTGGGGCCATGACAACCGCACCTGCGCGCTGCGGGTGGTCGGCCACGGCCGCTCGATGCGCTTCGAGAACCGGCTGCCCGGCGGCGACGTCAACCCCTACCTCGCCGTGGCCGGGCTGGTCGCGGCCGGACTGCACGGCGTCGAGCAGAAGCTGGAACTGCCGGAGCCCTGCCCCGGCAACGCGTACTCCGGCGACTTCGCCCACGTCCCCACGACTCTGCGCGAGGCCGCGGAGCTCTGGGAGAACAGCCCCATTGCCAAAGCGGCCTTCGGGGACGAGGTGGTCGCGCACTACCGCAACATGGCGCGCGTCGAACTGGACGCCTTCGACGCCGCGGTGACCGACTGGGAGCTGCGCCGCTCCTTCGAACGCATGTGAGGCCCTTCTTGTCTTCCGAGCACCTACTGGAAGTTCTGAACCCCGCGACCGAGGAGGTCGTCGCCGCCATCGCCGGGGCGACCCCGGCGGACATCGACGCGGCCGTCACCCACGCCGCCAGGGCACAGCGGATCTGGGCCGCCCTCACCCCCGGTGACCGCGCCCGGCTGCTGCGCCGCTTCGCCGCCACCGTCGACGAGCACCTGGAGGAACTGGCCGCCCTGGAGGTCCGGGAGGCCGGCCACACCATCGGCAACGCCCGCTGGGAGGCGGGCAACGTCCGGGACCTGCTGGACTACGCGGCCGGGGGAGTGGAGCGGCTCACCGGCCGGCAGATCCCGGTGCCCGGCGGCCTCGACGTCACGATCCTCGAACCTCTCGGCGTCGTCGGCGTGATCGCGCCCTGGAACTTCCCCATGCCGATCGCCGCCTGGGGCACCGCCCCCGCCCTCGCGGCCGGGAACGCGGTCCTCCTCAAGCCCGCCGAGACCACCCCGCTCACCGCGCTGCGCCTCGCCGAACTCGCCCTGGAGGCCGGGCTCCCGGAGCACCTCTTCCAGGTCCTGCCCGGACACGGCGCCATCACCGGCGACGCGCTGGTACGCCACCCCGGAGTCGCCAAGATCGTCTTCACCGGCTCCCCCAGGGCCGGCCGGCGGGTCGCCGCGCTCGGCGCCGAGCAGATCAAGCCGGTCACCCTCGAACTCGGCGGCAAGAGCCCGAACATCGTCTTCGCCGACTCCGACCTGAAGGCCGCCGTCGACCCCTTCTCCTTCCTGGACAACGCCGGCCAGGACTGCTGCGCCCGCACCCGCATCCTGGTCCAGGAGACGGTGTACGACGAGGTCCGGGAGCTGCTCGCCGAGGCACTGGCCGCCGTGGTGGTGGGCGACCCGGCCGACGAGAAGACCCAGATGGGCCCGCTGATCTCCCGACAGCAGCTCGACCGCGTGAAGGAGTTCGTGCCCGAGGACGCCCCGGCCCTGCGCGGCAGCGCGCCCGAGGGGCCCGGCTTCTGGTTCCCACCGACCGTGCTCACCGGGGAGCGGCCCGACTCGGCGGCGGCCTGCGAGGAGATCTTCGGCCCGGTCGCCGTCCTGCTGCCCTTCACCGACGAGGCCGACGCGATCCGCCTCGCCAACGACACCCCGTACGGCCTCTCCGGCTCCATCTGGACCCGGGACGTCGGCCGTGCCCTGCGCGTCTCCCAGGCCGTCCGCGCCGGCAACCTGTCCGTCAACTCCCACGCCAGCGTCCGCTACTGGACCCCGTTCGGCGGCTACAAGCAGTCGGGCGTCGGCCGCGAGCTCGGCCCCGAGGCCCTGGCCGCCTTCACCGAAACCAAGAACGTCTTCATCAGTACGGAGGGCCCCGCACAGTGACCGCTCAGGAAAGCATCTGCCGCCGGCTGGTCGGCCGCACCGCCGTCGTCACCGGAGCCGGCAGCGGCATCGGCCTCGCCGCCGCCCGCCGCCTCGCCTCCGAGGGCGCGCAGGTCGTCTGCGGCGACGTCGACGAGGTCCGCGGCAAGGCGGCCGCGGAGGAGACCGGCGGCACCTTCGTGAAGGTGGACGTCACCGACCCCGAGCAGGTGGAGGCCCTCTTCAAGACCGCCTACGACACCTACGGCAGCGTCGACATCGCCTTCAACAACGCCGGCATCTCCCCGCCCGACGACGACTCCATCCTGGAGACCGGTCTGGAGGCCTGGAAGCGCGTCCAGGAGGTCAACCTCACCTCCGTCTACCTCTGCTGCAAGGCCGCCATCCCGTACATGCAGCGCCAGGGCAAGGGGTCGATCATCAACACGGCCTCGTTCGTGGCCAGGATGGGCGCGGCCACGTCGCAGATCTCGTACACGGCGTCCAAGGGCGGCGTCCTCGCCATGTCCCGTGAGCTGGGCGTCCAGTTCGCGCGGGAGGGCATCCGGGTCAACGCCCTGTGCCCCGGCCCGGTCAACACCCCGCTCCTCCAAGAGCTGTTCGCCAAGGACCCGGAGCGCGCCGCGCGCCGCCTGGTGCACATCCCGCTGGGCCGGTTCGCCGAGGCCGAGGAGATCGCCGCCGCCGTGGCCTTCCTCGCCAGCGACGACTCCTCCTTCGTGAACGCCACCGACTTCCTGGTCGACGGCGGGATCGCGGGGGCGTACGTCACACCCCTGTAAGCCCGTGCCCGGCGGGCCCGGCTCGCGCCCTACAGTGCCGGGATGAGCATGACGCCTCCACCCGGCTGGTATCCCGACCCGCACGGCCCCCATCTGGAACGCTGGTGGGACGGCACGGCCTGGACCGAGCACCGCCGCGCGCCCGAGGCCCTGGCCGCCCCGCCGCCGGGTGGCGGCACCGGCCGCACGAAGATGGTCGCCCTGACCGCCACGGGCATCGTTCTGGTCGCGGCGATCGTCACCGGAGTCGTCGCCCTCGGCGGGGGCGACGGCGGCGGCACGGAGACCAGGACGGCCCCCACCTCCACCGTCGAGCCCACCCCCGACTCGTCGGAGCCGACCCCCGAGGCGTCCACCCCCGAGGCGTCCGCCTCCGAGCCGTCCGCCGACGACCCGGCGGTCGTCGAGGACCAGCTCAACGGCGTCACGTTCCCGCTGCTCGACGGCTGGGTCCGCCCCCAGTACGTCGCCCAGGACGACGTCGTCATGACGACCGACGGCACCTACGACTGCCCCGGCGGCGTGGGCCTGTGCCGCCACGGCATGGTCTTCTCCCGCACGGTGACCGAGAACGACGAGAAGTCCCCCGAGGCCCTCGCCAAGGCGGACATCAAGGACGCGGCAGACGAGGCCTACGACCGCGACGAGCTCGACCGTGAGCTGTACGGGGGCATGACGGCCCACCAGGTCGTGAAATCCGGGCCGGTCGCGGTGGCGGGCCGCGCCGGGTACCTCGTGCGCTGGCGTGTTGAGACCGCCAAGGGCCCGGGCGGCTACGTCCAGTCGCTCGTCTTCCCCTCCAGCGTCGGCACCGAGTCACCCGTCCTCGTCCGCTACGTCTTCGACGCGGGCGAGGACGGACCGCCGCTCGCCGACATGGACCGCATCACCAAGGGCATCCGGCCGTTCGGCGACGCGGACACGGGCGGCGGCGTCGGCAGCAGCATCGGCCCGGCGGACTGACGACGCACAGGCCCTACAGGAACGTGACGGCGCACAGGCCCTACAGAAACGTGTGGCCCTCGCCGCGGTAGGTCGGCACCGTCGCCGTCACCGCGTCGCCCTCGATGAGGTGCAGCCGGTCGAACCGCTCGCACAGCTCACCGGCCTTCGCGTGCCGGAACCACACCTTGTCACCGATCAGCAGGTCGTCGGCGGGCGAGCCGAGCAGCGGCGTCTGCACCTCGCCGGCCCCCTCCTGGGGGTCGTAGCGCAGCCCCTCCGGCAGATACGGCACGGGCAGCCGGTCGGGCCCGGCCGCGCCGGAGGCGGGGTACCCGCCGCCGAGGACCGTCACCACTCCCACCCCCGGCCGCCGTACGACGGGATGGGCGAAGAGGGCCGCCGGACGGCCGCTGAACGACGTGTAGTTGTCGAACAGCCGCGGCACGTACAGCCCCGACCCGGCGGCGATCTCGGTGACCGCGTCCTCGGCCGCCGTGTGCTGCACCGAGCCGGTGCCGCCGCCGTTGACGAACTCGAGACCCGGCACGACGGCCCGCACCGCGCGCACCACCTCCGCACGCCGCTCGGCGAGTTCACGCTTGGCGGCGGCCTGCATCAGCCGGACGGCACGGGACCGCAGCGGACGCCCGACCACGGCATCCCCCACACCGGCGACATGCCCCTCGTACGCCATGATCCCCACGACCTCGAAGCCCGGCCGGCGGGCCACGGCCCGGGCCACGTCGGCGACCTGGGCGGGGGAGTGCAGCGGCGAACGCCGGGCCCCGACCCGCACCCGCCCGCCGAGCAGCTTCAGGGACGTGTCCAACTCCAGGCAGACGCGCACGACTTCACGCCCACCACCGCGCGACGCGTCGATCAGGTCGAGCTGGGCGACGTCGTCGACCATCACGGTCACGGCGGCGGCGAGCTTGGGATCACCGGCGAGTTCGGCGTACGCGGCCCGGTCGGCGGACGGGTAGGCGAGCAGCACGTCGTCGAACCCCGAGCGGGCCAGCCACAGCGACTCGGCGAGGGTGAACGACATGATCCCCGCGAAACCGTCCCGGGCCAGGACGCGTTCCAGCAGCGCCCGGCACCGCACGGACTTGCTCGCGACCCGGACGGGCTTGCCCCCGGCGCGACGGACCAGGTCGGCGGCGTTGGCGTCGAAGGCGTCCAGGTCCACGATCGCGAGGGGGGCGTCGAGATGGGCGGTGGCCCGGTCGTAACGGGCCCGGTCGGAGGCGCGCGCAGTCATGAACGCAGCCTGCCAGACAGGATTACCGCAGGGTAGGGGGACGTTCCGGGCAGATGCCCCGGGCTCGTGGACTGGTTCCCGTTCACGCAGGAACAAGCCGTAGAGTGACGCGCACGTACGGCGGAGCGACGCCGGCCGGACTTCCGCGCTGGGATGACGCTCCATCCGTACGGGTATGTGTGCCCGGGACGACTCAGTGCCGGGCCTCGGGCAGGACGACACGGCCCGCGCAGTACGCAGCGGCCCGGGTACGAGGAAACGGGGGGTGCATGAGCACGGAAGCGCGGCGTGCCTCTTTCCCTCCCCGCCCCGGCATCCCGCCCCGCCCTCCCCACCCTCCGGCCCCATCCGAGGACGCCCGGACGGCACCGCCCGACCCGGCCTCGGAGGACACGCGGCGTCCGTCGGAGCGTGACACGGACTCTTCGCGGTCCCCCGCCCCCGGGCAGGAAACGACCGCTCGGCCCGGCGGCACGCCCGCATCCGACAGATCCGACACCTCGCCCACCGGCCCGCGTTTCCCGAGCTTCGGCGCCCCCATGCCCCGGCGAGCGGATCCTGCGGCTCCTGGGCGCGGGGAGTCCGACGCTCCCCGGGGTGGCGAGTCTGCTGCTCCGCGGCGTACTGAGGTTGGTGCTCCCGGGCGTGCCGAGCCGGGAGGTAGCGAGTCCACCGTGCCCCGGCGTGCCGAGTCCGGCGTGCCTCGGGGTGGCGAGTCTGCTGCTCCCCGGCGTACTGAGGCTGGAGTTCCCGCGCGTGCCGAGCCCGGACGTAGCGAGTCCACCGTGCCCCGACGTGCCGAGCCCGGCGCGCCCCGGGGTGGTGAGCCTGCTGCTCCCCGGCGTACTGAGGTTGGTGCTCCCGCGCGTACCGAGCCCGGACGTAGCGAGTCCACCGTGCCCCGACGTGCCGAGCCCGCCACCCCCCGCCGTACCGAGCCCGCCGCCCCACCCCCGCCCCGTGCCTCCGACCGGTTCCCGGATGCGCAGCCCGGTGTCGGCCGCGGGGCGCGACCCGAGTCGGGACGGGCGGCCGTGCCGTCCGATGCACCTCCGCGGCCGCGTCGTCTTCCCGCGCCGGGCTCGTCCGGCCGGGCGGGATACGCCCCCGCCCCGTGGCGCACCGGTGTCCCGGGCGAGGACTCCTCGGAGACGACCGCGCGCCTGCGACCGGTCCCCGCCGGCCCGTCGTCGTCCGGGCCTGCTGAATCCTTCGGCCGCCCCGGTGTTCCGCCACGGCCCTCGTGGGAGCCGCAGGCCAGTGCCGGTGCCGACACCACCGAGCGTGGCATGCGCATGCCCTCCGCCCCCGCCCCTGCCCACCGGCCCACCGGCGTCTCTCCCGACCCGTCCCTCTCCTGGAACGCCCCTGCGACCTCCGGCGCACGCCCCGTCGTGACCTTCGGGGAGCCCGAGGGATACGACGGCGACGCGCGGCCCCGGCCGCTCGGACGGCGCGGGGCGTCCCAGGCCGCCGCTGCCGCCGTCTGTCTCGTGCTCGGCCTGGGACTCATCTCGGGCGCGGTCACGGGGAGCTGGCTCGTCGGGGACTCCGGGGAGGACGGCACGCGCAGCACCTTCGCCGCGGCCGGCAGCCTCTGGCACAGCGTGCCCGTCGACCAGCTGTTCCCGCCCACCGTGCAGGGGCGGGGCGCCGGCCCCGGCGGAGCCGACCGCACCTGGACCCGGATCGCCGTCGCCCCGGACAGCGGCTGCAAGGACGCCTTCGACCCCCTGCTGCGCAAGGCCCTCGCCCCCGTCGGCTGCGAGCGGCTCCTGCGCGCCACCTACACCGACGCCACCGAGAGCTACGTGACCACCGTCGGCCTGCTCTTCACCACGGCCGACGCCCCGGGCATGACCTCCCTCGCGAACCGTTTCCGCAAGGAGCGCCTGGACCGCCGCGGCGACCTGATGCCCCTGCCGTACGCCGCGAAGGACACGCCCGCCGCCCGCTTCGGCCCGCAGCAGCGCGCCGCCTGGACCGTCTCCGTGCTGACCGAGGCCCCGGTCGTCGTCTACGCCGTGTCCGGCTGGGCCGACGGCCGTACCGTCGACGACCCGCAGCCCGCCGGGGACGCCATGGAGTCCGGCGCCACCACCGCCCCCGCCCAGGCCGGCCTCGGCCACGAGGCCCAGGGCCTCGCCGACCGCGTCGAACGCGATCTGCGCAAGAACGTCCGCTCGGCCACGGAGCAGCCGTCGTGAAAGCCGTCATGTCCCGCGCGGGCGGGGTCCTGAGTGTTCTCCTCGCCGCCGGCCTCGTCCTGGTCCCCGCCGCCACCGCCCACGCCGACGGCATCCGCGCCCAGCAGTGGGCCCTGGAGGCCATGCACACACAGGAGGCCTGGCAGACCACCAAGGGCGAGGGCGTCACCGTCGCCGTCCTGGACACCGGCGTCGAGGCCGACCACCCCGACCTGATCGGCAGCGTCCTCACCGGCGAGGACCTGGTCGGCTTCGGAGCCGAACCCGGCGACCGCGCCTGGGCCCGGCATGGCACCGCCATGGCGAGCATCATCGCCGGGCACGGACACGGCCCGGGCAACGCCGACGGCGTCCTCGGCATCGCCCCCGAGGCGAAGATCCTCCCCGTCCGCGTGATCCTGGAGGACGGCGACCCCTCCCGCGCCAAGGCCCGCAGCACCCGCGGCAATGCCCTCGCCGACGGCATCCGCTGGGCCGCCGACCACGGCGCCGACGTCATCAACCTCTCCCTCGGCGACGACTCCGCCTCCGCGCACCCGGAACCCGCCGAGGACCAGGCCATCCAGTACGCCCTGAAGAAGGGCGTGATCGTCGTCGCCTCCGCCGGCAACGGCGGCGAGAAGGGCGACCGCATCTCCTACCCCGCCGCCTACCCGGGCGTCATCGCCGCCACCGCCGTCGACCGCGCCGGAACCCGCGCCCCCTTCTCCACCCGCCGCTGGTACGCCACGGTCAGCGCCCCCGGCGTCGACGTCGTCATCGCCGACCCCGACGACAAGTACTACGAGGGCTGGGGCACCAGCGCCGCCGCCGCCTTCGTCTCCGGAGCCGCCGCCCTGGTCAAGGCCGCCCACCCCGACCTGACCCCGGCCCAGGTCAAATCACTCCTGGAGGACACCGCCCGCAACGCCCCGGCGGGAGGCCGCGACGACTCCCGCGGCTTCGGCTTCGTCGACCCGGCCGCCGCCATCAAGGCCGCCGACCGGCTGGAACCGCAGGGCCTCCACTCGGCGGCGTACGGCGCGAAGTACTTCGGCAACGGCCCGGACGCCACCGGCTCGGGCGACGACACCGCCGACTGGGCCGCCCCCCTCGCGGGCAGTGCCGGCGGTGTCCTGCTGGTCGCGGCCGTGGTCCTGTGGCGCGGCCGCCGCGCGAGCCACGACGAGTTCTGACGGAGCATGCCGCGCTCACCGGCTCGGGCCGGCAGGACCGCCCGCCGAAGCGGCGGCACCCGGCCGATAGGCTCGACGACCGTGGCGAACAAGAACATCCCGGACTCCGGCTTCTCCGACGACGACGGCTCCGCCGACCCCCGGCTGAGCGCGGCACTCGCCGCCTGGTCGGAAGACCGCGGTGCCGTGGGCCCGGTCCTCGACGCACTCAAGGGCGCACGGCTGCTCGTCCCCGTCGTGGCCGTGCTCGGCGAGGTCGAGGAGGACGAGCGGGGACTGCGCCGCGAGAAGACCAGTGACATGGCCGTACCGACCCTGAAGGCCGGGAACCGCACCGCGCTGCCCGCCTTCACCTCCACCGACTCCCTCGCCCGCTGGGACCCGGCGGCCCGCCCCGTCGCCGTGCCCCTGCACCAGGCCCTCCAGGCCGCCGCGCACGAGAAGGCGGACACGGTCGTGCTCGACCTGGCCGGGCCCGTGCCCTTCGAGCTGACCGGTCCCGCCCTGCTGGCCCTCGCGGAGGGCCGTACGACCACCGACCCGCTCGCCGACCCGGCCGTCGTCGGGGCCGTACGCGACGCCGTGGCCGCCGAGCCCGCCGTCCTGCGCGCCCACCTCGGGCCGGGCCGGGCCGACGGCACCCTCGCCCTGGTCCTCGACCCGGCCGCGACCCCCGCCGACACCGCCCAGGCGGTCGCCCGGCGGCTCGCCGCCGACGAGACACTGAGGGCCCGCCTGGTGCGCGGCCTCGACCTGGCACTGCTGCCGGCCGGGGCGACGCCACCGGGCGAGCCCTTGTACGAACGCTGAGGGACCTGCGTACCGGCTAGCCGTAGACCGGGCCCGTGTACTTCTCGCCCGGGCCCTTGCCCGGCTCGTCCGGGACGAGCGACGCCTCGCGGAACGCCAGCTGGAGCGACTTCAGGCCGTCGCGCAGGGGCGATGCGTGGAACGAGCTGATCTCGGTGGCGGACGCGTCCAGCAGGCCGGCCAGCGCGTGCACCAGCTTGCGGGCCTCGTCCAGGTCCTTGTGCGTGTCGCCCTCCTCGGTCAGACCGAGCTTCACCGCGGCGGCGCTCATCAGGTTGACGGCGACCGTCACGATCACCTCGACCGCCGGGACCTCGGCGATGTCGCGGGCCATGGCGTCGAAGTCGGGGGACTCAGGAGGGGTCTCACTCATGCCCCACACGATAGGCGCAGGCCGGGCGTGCGCCGTACCGGGCCCCGGGGCGCCACGATTCGCCGTTCCTGGCCAATCCTGGTAATCTCGTGTAACGACCGGTCGGACCCGTATGCCTAGCGGCCCGCGAGCCCGACCCACAAGTGGAGGCTTTCGAACTCCCACCTGACCGCCCCCAGGGCGTCGGGTCACCGGTCAGACGGTCCCGTCCCAGCGGCGGCGATCCGTCCGAAATTGCGCCCCGCGGCTCCCCGCGGCGGTGCTCCGGTAGTTCGAGGAGCCCCGCCTGGGAATCGTCCGGGGCATTTTTTGTGCTTCGGCGCGGTTAGGTCTATCGAATAGAGACGTTACGCGGCCGTCCGCCAGACCGTCGCGTGGTGCTACCGAGGAGGATCCATCAGCGCCGAGCCCCGCATCAACGACCGGATTCGCGTTCCCGAGGTGCGACTTGTCGGTCCCAGTGGCGAGCAGGTGGGCATCGTCCCCCTGGCCAAGGCACTGGAGCTTGCGCAGGAGTACGACCTGGACCTGGTCGAGGTCGCGGCGAACGCCCGTCCGCCCGTGTGCAAGCTCATGGACTACGGGAAGTTCAAGTACGAGTCGGCCATGAAGGCCCGTGAGGCGCGCAAGAACCAGGCGCACACGGTCATCAAGGAGATGAAGCTCCGGCCGAAGATCGACCCGCACGACTATGACACCAAGAAGGGTCACGTCGTTCGGTTCCTCAAGCAGGGCGACAAGGTCAAGATCACGATCATGTTCCGTGGTCGCGAGCAGTCCCGGCCCGAGCTGGGCTACCGACTGCTGCAGCGGCTCGCGGAGGACGTCGCAGACCTCGGTTTCGTCGAGTCGAACCCGAAGCAGGACGGCCGAAACATGATCATGGTTCTCGGTCCGCACAAGAAGAAGACCGAGGCGATGGCCGAGGCTCGCCAGGCGCAGGAGGCCCGCAAGGCCGAGGCGAAGGCCAACCCCGGCAAGTCGCAGAACGCCGCCGAGTCCGAGCTCGCCGAGGACTCCGCCGAGGCTCCGGCCGAGGCTTCCGCCGACGCGTGATCCCGGGGGACGCGAGTCCCCAGGAAGCAACCGAAACAAGACGACGCTCCACCGTGCCCGGTTTCACGACCGGGCACCGGAGCGCCACCGACGAGGAGAGTACGGCGCTATGCCGAAGAACAAGTCGCACAGCGGGTCCAGCAAGCGCTTCAAGATCACCGGCTCCGGCAAGGTGCTCCGCGAGCGTGCCGGCAAGCGCCACCTGCTCGAGCACAAGTCGTCCCGTGTGACGCGTCGCCTCACCGGCAACGCCGAGATGGCCCCGGGCGACGCCAAGAAGATCAAGAAGCTTCTCGGCAAGTGACGTCCCGGCGCTTCAGCGCCGCACGTCAGGACCGGGACCCAATCGATTTCGGGCCGTGTGAAGACCACCGCGGCCCCGCTACAAGGAGTTAACAAGTGGCACGCGTCAAGCGGGCAGTGAACGCCCACAAGAAGCGCCGGGCGATCCTCGAGCAGGCCTCCGGCTACCGCGGTCAGCGTTCGCGCCTGTACCGCAAGGCCAAGGAGCAGGTCACCCACTCGCTGGTCTACAACTACAACGACCGCAAGAAGCGCAAGGGTGACTTCCGCCAGCTGTGGATCCAGCGCATCAACGCCGCTGCCCGCGCCAACGGCATGACCTACAACCGCTTCATCCAGGGTCTGAAGGCCGCGAACATCGAGGTCGACCGCAAGATCCTGGCCGAGCTGGCCGTCAACGACGCCGGTGCGTTCGCCGCGCTCGTCGAGGTCGCCCAGAAGGCGCTGCCGAGCGACGTCAACGCCCCCAAGGCGGCCTGACGCCGGCTCCGAGCCGATGTGACGGAAGGACCCGCAGGCCATTGGCCTGCGGGTCCTGCTGTGCAGCCAGCTACTGAGAAAGCGAACGCGATGCCCCCCGCCACCCCCGAGCTCATCTCCCCCCGTTCCCCCCGCGTCCTGGCCGCGCGGCGGCTGGCGAAGCGGAACTTCCGGGGGAAGGAGCGGCTGTTCCTCGCGGAGGGGCCGCAGGCGGTGCGTGAGGCGGCCGGGCACCGGACCGGGGGCGCGGCCACGCTCGTGGAGCTGTTCGCCACGCTGGAGGCCGCCGAGCGGTACGCCGACATCGTGGGG
Source organism: Streptomyces sp. NPDC016851 (assembly GCF_055562795.1). Taxonomy (NCBI): domain Bacteria; kingdom Bacillati; phylum Actinomycetota; class Actinomycetes; order Kitasatosporales; family Streptomycetaceae; genus Streptomyces; species Streptomyces sp. NPDC016851. The sequence goes on along the minus strand of NZ_JBVHEP010000024.1, from coordinate 73,468 downwards.
GAGGCCCGGGACGCCGGCGCCCGCGTGCACCTCGCTGCCGAGCAGGTCATCGCCGACATCTCCACCACCGTCACCCCGCAGGGCCTCGTCGGCGTCTGCCGTTTCCTGGACACGCCCTTCGAGGAGGTCCTCGCCGCGCGCCCCCGGCTCGTCGCCCTCCTCGCCAACGTCCGCGACCCCGGCAACGCCGGGACCGTGCTGCGCTGCGCCGACGCCGCCGGTGCCGAGGCCGTCGTCCTGACCGACGCCTCCGTCGACGTGTACAACCCCAAGGCCGTCCGCGCCTCCGTCGGCTCCCTGTTCCACCTGCCCGTCGCCGTCGGCGTCCCCGTGGAGCAGGCCGTCGACGGGCTGCGGGCCGCCGGTGTCCGGGTCCTCGCCGCCGACGGGGCCGGCGACCGCGACCTCGACGACGAGCTCGACAAGGGCACCATGGGCGGGCCGACCGCCTGGGTCTTCGGCAACGAGGCCTGGGGCCTGCCGGAGGAGACCCGCGCCCTCACCGACGCCGTCGTGCGCGTCCCGATCCACGGGAAGGCCGAGAGTCTGAACCTCGCCACCGCCGCCGCCGTATGTCTCTATGCGTCGGCGCGTGCACAGCGCGCCGCCGGAGGGTGCCGCTCCGTCACCGGGAACTAGTAGGGTGACCAGCTCAGGGACCCCTCTGTGGAGCCTTGGAGGTGGGGTACGGGGATGAGCGTCGGCACGAGCAGCGCACCAGGGGCCCAGGACGCCGGGAGCCCGCCCGCCGCGTCCCGGCCACCCGGTGATCTCGCCGACGTCGGCATCGACCCGGACATGCTGCCCGACGGACTCGTCGTCGCCGACGAAGAGGGCCGGGTCGTCTGCTTCAACGCCGCCGCCGAGCGCATCACCGCCGTCCGCGCCCGGGACGCCCTCGGACAGCGGCTGGAGAAGGCCCTGCCATTAGAGGATCTGGAGGGGCGCCGCTGGTGGCAGCTGACCGACCCGTACGGCGGTCTCGCGATCCGCGTCGGACAGCCCGAGCGCAACCTCCTCCTCCCCGGCGGCCGTGAGGTGCTGGTCTCCGCCCGCTACGTCCGCACCCGGCCCACCGGACCCCTGAAGCGCCTCGTCGTCACCCTGCGCGACACCGAGGCCCGCCGCCGCACCGAACGCAGCCACGCCGAACTGATCGCCACCGTCGCCCACGAACTGCGCTCCCCGCTCACCTCCGTCAAGGGCTTCACCGCCACGCTGCTCGCCAAGTGGGAACGCTTCACCGACGACCAGAAGCGGCTGATGCTGGAGACCGTCGACGCCGACGCCGACCGGGTCACCCGGCTCATCGCCGAGCTGCTCGACATCTCGCGGATCGACTCCGGGCGTCTGGAGGTGCGGCGCCAGCCCGTCGACATCGGCGCCGCCGTCGGACGGCACATCCAGGCCTACGTCGCCGCCGGGCAGTCCGCCGACCGGTTCCTGCTGCGCGTCCAGCAGCCGCTGCCCGACCTGTGGGCCGACCCCGACAAGATCGACCAGGTGCTCAGCAACCTCCTGGAAAATGCCGTGCGGCACGGCGAGGGAACTGTCACGATCGACGTCACGGCCACGGCGTCCCTCCGAGAGGGCGAGTACGCCGAGAACGCAGCCACGTCGGTCACGGTGAGCGACGAGGGGCCCGGCATCCCGGAGGAGTCCATGAACCGCGTCTTCACCCGCTTCTGGCGGGGCAGCAAGCGCGGTGGCACAGGCCTCGGGCTCTACATCGTCAAGGGCATCGTCGAAGCCCACGGCGGCACCATCACGGTCGGCCGCGCACCCGGCGCCGGCGCCGAGTTCCGATTTACGTTGCCCGTGAGCGCTCCGGCCTATCTCGCCTGAGCAGCCCGCGGGCGCATTCGTACACGTCCACCCCGTTAGACTCGGCCCTTGGCACCTTTGTGTCCCGCAGACGGCCGTCGGAGTCGGTGACGGGGACCTCCAGCCAGCCAATCGGAAGCACGGGAAGAGATGTCGGCACCGAATAAGTCGTACGACCCTGTAGAGGTCGAGGCGTTGAAACCGGAAGAGATCGAGCGCATGCGGGACGAGGCGCTCGCCGCCTTCGCCGCCGCGGACTCCCTCGACGCGCTCCACGAGGCCAAGGTCGCCCACACCGGCCCCGCCTCCCCGCTGGCCCTCGCCAACCGCGAGATCGGCGCCCTGCCCCCGCACGCCAAAGCCGACGCCGGCAAGCGCGTCGGGCAGGCCCGCGGCGCCGTGAACAAGGGCCTCGCCGCCCGCCAGGCGGAGCTGGAGGCCGAGCGGGACGCCCGTGTACTGGTCGAGGAGGCGGTGGACGTCACGCTGCCCTACGACCGCGTACCGGCCGGCGCCCGGCACCCGCTCACCACGATGATGGAGCGGGTCGCGGACGTCTTCGTGGCCATGGGCTACGAGGTCGCCGAAGGGCCGGAGGCCGAGGCGGAGTGGTTCAACTTCGACGCCCTGAACTTCCTGCCCGACCACCCGGCCCGGCAGATGCAGGACACGTTCTTCGTGCAGGGCCCGAAGGGCACCGATGAGTCGGGCTCCGGCGTCGTCCTGCGCACCCACACCTCCCCGGTGCAGGCCCGCGCCCTGCTCGACCGTGAGCTGCCGGTCTACATCGTCTGCCCCGGCCGCGTGTTCCGCACCGACGAGCTGGACGCCACGCACACGCCCGTCTTCCACCAGATCGAGCTGCTCGCGGTGGACGAGGGCCTGACGATGGCGGACCTCAAGGGCACGATGGACCACATGGTCCAGGCCCTGTTCGGCGCGGACATGGAGACCCGGCTGCGGCCCGCCTACTTCCCGTTCACCGAGCCGAGCGCCGAGATGGACATGCTCTGCTACGTGTGCAAGGGCGAGTCCGCCGGCAACGCCGACCGGCCCTGCCGCACCTGCTCCTCCGAGGGCTGGATCGAGCTCGGCGGCTGCGGCATGGTCAACCCGCGGGTGCTCACCGCCTGCGGCGTCGACCCCGAGAAGTACAGCGGCTTCGCCTTCGGGTTCGGCATCGAGCGGATGCTGATGTTCCGCCACAACGTCGAGGACATGCGAGACATGGTCGAGGGTGACGTCCGGTTCACCCGGCCGTTCGGGATGGAGATCTGATGCGGGTCCCGCTTTCTTGGCTGCGGGAGTACGTCGACCTGCCGGCCACCGAGACCGGCCGCGACGTCCAGGCCAAGCTCATTTCGGCCGGTCTGGAGGTCGAGACCGTCGAGCAGCTCGGCGCCGACCTCAAGGGCCCGCTGGTGGTCGGCCAGGTGGCGACCATCGAGGAGCTGACGGAGTTCAAGAAGCCGATCCGCTTCTGCACCGTCGACGTCGGCCAGGCCAACGGTACGGGCGAGCCCCAGGAGATCGTCTGCGGCGCCCGCAACTTCGCCGTCGGCGACAAGGTCGTCGTGGCCCTGCCCGGCGCCGTGCTGCCCGGTGACTTCCAGATCGCCGAGCGCAAGACCTACGGCAAGATGTCCCGCGGCATGATCTGCTCCAGCGACGAGCTGAACATGGGCGACGACGGCACCAAGGGCATCATCGTGCTGCCCCCGGAGACCGAGGTCGGCAAGGACGCGATCGAGCTGCTGGAGCTGGTCGACGAGGTCCTCGACATCGCCGTCACGCCCGACCGCGGCTACTGCCTGTCGATGCGCGGCATCGCCCGCGAGACCGCCATCGCCTACGGCCTGCCGCTGCGCGACCCGGCCCTGCTCGACGTGCCAGGCCCCAACGCGTACGGCTACCCGGTGCGGATCTCCGACCCCACCGGCTGCGACCGTTTCACGGCCCGCACGGTGACCGGTCTGAGTGCCGAGGCCCGCTCGCCGATCTGGCTGCAGCGCCGGCTCCAGAAGGTCGGCATGCGCCCGATCTCGCTCGCCGTCGACGTCACCAACTACGTGATGATGGAGCTCGGCCAGCCGCTGCACGCCTACGACCGCGGCCTGGTCCAGGGCACGATCGGCGTGCGCAGGGCCGAGCCCGGCGAGAAGCTCACCACCCTCGACGGTGTCGAGCGCACGCTGGACGCCGAGGACCTGGTGATCACCGACGACCGCGGCCCCATCGGCCTCGCCGGCGTCATGGGCGGCGCCAACACGGAGATCGCCGACCACGACGACACCGAGAACGCCACGGCCGACATCGTCATCGAGGCCGCCCACTTCGACGCGGTGTCGATCGCGCGCACGGCCCGCCGCCACAAGCTGTCCTCCGAGGCGTCCCGCCGCTTCGAGCGCGGCGTCGACCCGCAGGCCGCCGCTGCCGCCGCGCAGCGCACGGTGGACCTGCTGGTCCTGCTCGCGGGCGGTACCGCCGAGGCCGGTGTCACCGAGGTCATCGCCCCGACCGCGCCCCGCACCATCACGATCCCGGCCGACCACCCGGACAAGGTCGCGGGCGTCTCCTACGGCCGCGAGACCGTCGTACGGCGGCTCCAGGAGATCGGCTGCGACGTGTACGGGCAGGACGAGCTGATCGTCACCGTGCCGTCCTGGCGTCCCGACCTGACCGACCCGAACGACCTGGCCGAAGAGGTCATCCGCCTGGAGGGCTACGAGAACCTGCCCTCCACGCTGCCCAAGCCGCCGGCCGGCCTGGGCCTGACCGAGCGGCAGCGGCTGCACCGCCGCGTCGGCCGCGCTCTGGCCGGTGCCGGGTACGTCGAGGCGCTGAACTACCCGTTCATCGGCGAGCAGGTCTTCGACCAGCTCGGCCTCGAAGCGGACGACCCGGCCCGCCGCGTCGTGAAGCTCAGCAACCCGCTGAGCGACGAGGAGCCCGCGCTGCGCACCACGCTGCTGCCGGGCCTGCTCACCGCGCTGCGGCGCAACGACGGCCGGGGCTCGCACGACCTCGCGCTGTTCGAGACCGGCCTGGTCTTCCGGCCGCGCGAGGAGCAGCGGATCGCCGCCGTGCTGCCCGTCGACCGCCGCCCGACCGACGAGGAGCTCGCCGAGCTGGACGCGGCGCTGCCCGAGCAGCCGCGGCACGCCGCCGTCGTCCTCGCCGGAGCGCGGGAGCAGGCCGGCTGGTGGGGCAAGGGCCGCCCGGCCGACTGGGCCGACGCGGTGGAGGCGGCGCGTTCCGTCGCCCGTGAGGCCGGTGCCGAGCTGATCATCCGCAAGGGGCAGTACGGGCCCTGGCACCCCGGGCGGTGTGCCGAGCTCGCGATCACCGTGGACGGCGCCGAGCGCGTCGTGGGCCACGCGGGGGAGTTGCACCCGCGCGTGGTGAAGGCGCTGGGGCTGCCGGAGCGCACCTGTGCGATGGAGATCGACCTGGATGCGGTCGAGTCGGCGGGTGACGCCACGGCGCGGGCGCCGCGGATCTCCACGTTCCCCGTCGCCACGCAGGATGTCGCCCTGGTCGTCGACGCGGTCGTTCCGGCGGCGGAGGTCGAGGAGGCCCTGCGTGAGGGCGCCGGGGAGCTGCTGGAGTCGATCCGGCTGTTCGACGTGTACGAGAACGCCGAGCAGTTGGGGGAGGGGCGCAAGTCCCTGGCGTACGCGTTGCGGTTCCGGGCGGCCGACCGGACGCTGACCGTGGATGAGGCTTCCGCGGCTCGGGACGCGGCGGTGGCCCTTGCCGGTGAGCGTGTGGGCGCCGAGTTGCGGAGTTAGCGCCGTGGGGGCTGTGCGGTGGTGTCGGCTGCGGGTTCGTTGTGGCTGGTCGCGCAGTTCCCCGCGCCCCTTGAGGCGGATCACCTCACTCGTTTGAGTGGTAAAGGTAGGTAAGCCTGCCCTTCCAGGTGTGCTGTCGACAGAATCGGACCGGCCCCATTGGGGCCGGTCCGATTCTGTGTGTCAGGGGCCTATTGGGGGGCCATCGGCATGATCCGCGTCAAGGAGACCGGCCTCGCAGCGCGGATCGTCACCAGTGCCGTGTTCTTCGCGGTCGGTACCGGGCTGATCCTCCATGTGCGGCAGACGCTGATGCGCGAGCTGCGGCAGTTGCGCCGCGTCGCGGGCGCCGCGCAGAGCGCGCTGCTGAGGCCGCTGCCCCCGTGTGTCGACGGACTGGACGTCGCCGCCGCCCAGTTGCCCTCGGAGCGAGGGGCGGCCATCGGCGGTGACCTGTACGAGGTCGTCGTCACCGAGTACGGCGTACGGGCCGTGATGGGGGACGTCCGAGGGCACGGCATCGGGACGCTCGGGACCGTCGCCGCCGTGCTCGGCTGTTTCCGTGAGGCCGCGCACGACGAGAAGGACCTCGGCAGTGTGCTGCACCGGCTGGAACGCGCACTGGCCCGGCATCTGCGCCAGGAACAACCGGCGGGCGCCGTCGAGGAGTTCGTGACCCTGCTGCTCGTGGAGATCCGCGCCGACGGGGAGATGACCGCCCTGAACTGCGGGCACCCGTGGCCGTACCGGCTCAGCGGCACGGACGCCGCCCAGCTCGCTCCGGCCGATCCGTACCCGCCGCTGGGCCTGTTCCCGCTCCCGGCCGACCTGCCCACCGTAGGGCTGGGGTACCTGGACCACGGTGACGCCCTGTTCCTCTTCACGGACGGGGCCCAGGACGCGAGGGATGTACGTGGCCGGTTCTTTCCCCTGTCGAGTGTGGTGAAGAGCGTCGTGCGGGGAGAGCCCCTGTCGTCGCAGAGCGTGCTGCGTGGGATTCTCACCGCCCTCCGGCATCACACCCGGGGCGCACCGTCGGACGACATCGCCCTGATGGTTCTCACCAACGGCCGGCGCACGTCCCTCAGGGGCCCGGGGAACGGCGCGACCGGCCACAACGCACCCGCAGCCGACGACGTATCCCTGCCCCACCGGCGATGACGCACCCGGCGGAGCCGTCCGCCCCGCCACGGAGTGTCGGGCAGGCGGCTGGGCGGACGGCGGAAGCGGGCCGCCGCACTGTACGAGGGGGAGCCGGCGGCCCGGCCGGCCTCTTTCGAGGCATTTCAGTCAACCGGCTGACGACTCTGCGCGACAGTGCGCACACAGCGCGGATTCGAGCACTCCGTTCACACCCCGTGTGAAGGCGGAGCCACTAATCTGGCCGCACCGAGCCACCGGGGGGCCCACATGCAGCCCAACACTCTGCTCGACGCGATCCTGGACGAGGCCGGGATCTCGCACGCGGGGCTGGCCGCACACGTCAACCAGGCGGGACGGGCACGTGGTCTGTCCCTGCGGTACGAACACACCGCCGTCGCCCGGTGGTTGAAGGGGCAGCGTCCCCGGGGCCAGGTGCCCGACCTGATCTGCGAGGTGCTCGCCGCCCGGTTGCAGCGGCAGGTGACCCTGGACGACATCGGCCTGGGCGTGCCCGGGGAACCGTCCGCGCCGCACACCGGCTCGCTGTCCGGCTTCGTCGAGCGGGCCACCGCCCTGTGGCGCTCCGACCAGCAGCAGCGCCCGCACATCCTGGGCGCGCCCGCGCTCACCGGCACGCCCGCCGTCATGCCGGTGTGGGAGTGGGAGAACCCGCCCGAGGACGTGGACGTCTCGCGCGGCGGCAGACACCGGGTCACCCCGGGCGATCTCGACATGCTGAGGGCCGCCCGCACGCACTACGAGCAGCTGTACCGCAAGGCGGGGGGCATCGCGACGCGGGCCCGCATCGTCGGCTTCCTCAACTCCGAGGCCGCGCCGCTGCTGCGCGGCAGCTACACCGACGAGACGGGCCGTCAACTCCACCGCGCCACGGGCGGGCTGGTGGCCGTCGCCGGGATCTGCGCCTACGACTCCGACGCGCACGGCCTCGCGCAGCGCTACTTCCACCAGGCCCTGCGGCTCGCCAAGGCCAGCGGGGACCGCGGGCTCGGCGCCTACGTCATCGCACTGCTGGTCAACCAGTCGCTGTTCATGCGGGAGCACCGGCAGGCCGTGGCCTTCGCGGAGGCCGCGCTGCGGGCCGCCGGCAAGCACATCACCCCGGCGCTCGCCTCCGACCTGTACGCGATGCAGGCCAAGGCGTACGCGCATCTCGGCGACGGCACGAGCGCCCTGTCCTGCATCCGGCGGGCCGAGCAGGCCGCGGCCCGCATCCGGCGTGGCTACGAGCCCGACGAGACCGGCTATGTCCAGCCGGGGCTGGTCAACGTCCAGGTGGCGGAGGCGCTGTTGAGCCTCGGGGAGATCGCGGCGGCCGGGGAGCACGCCGCGGCCGCGGTCGACAACCCGGCGCACGACCGCGGCCGGGTGCACCGGCTGGCCATGCTCAGCACCATCGAGCTGCGGCAGGGCAACGCGGACAAGGCCGTGGCCATCGCCGTGCAGATGGCCGAGCAGGCCCGCGGCATGGAGTCCCAGCGGCTGCGCGACCGTTTGCGCGCGGTGCGGGAGCACCTGGTGCGCAGCGGCTGCTCGGGCACGGCCGAGGCCGCGGAACTCATCGACGGGGCCCTGCGCGTACCGTTGTAGACCCCGGGCGCCGCCGCCCGTGTCATCCCGAGCGACGTCCTGTGCGCCTGCTGTCCTTACGTCCCTACTGCGATATTGCCACTTACTCGACGGAAGGTGGCAGAACCGTGCAGTGGACGAAACACAACGAACAAAATGTGTACGCAAACCGCTGGTTCAGCGTCAATCTCGCGGATGTCGAACTGCCGGACGGCCGGCACCTCGACCACTTCCTCATACGGCTGCGGCCCGTTGCCGTGGCCACGGTCGTGAACGAGGCCAACGAGGTCCTGCTGCTCTGGCGGCACCGCTTCATCACCGACAGCTGGGGGTGGGAACTCGCGGCGGGCGTCGTCGAGGACGGCGAGGACATCGCCCGCGCGGCCGCCAGGGAACTGGAGGAGGAGACCGGCTGGCGGCCGGGACCCCTGCACCACCTCATGAGCGTGGAGCCGTCCAACGGGCTCACCGACGCCCGGCACCACGTGTACTGGGCCGACGAGGGCGAGTACGTCGGGCACCCCGTGGACGACTTCGAGTCGGACCGCCGGGAATGGGTTCCCCTCAAGCTCGTCCCCGACATGGTCGCCCGCGGGGAGGTACCGGCCGCCAACATGGCGGCCGCGTTACTGCTGCTGCACCATCTCAGGCTCGGGCAGGACACGTTGCCCTGAGCTAGCGTCCCAGTGCCTGCCAGATCGCCACGACGAGGGCACCCACGGCGGTGAGGGCGGCGACCGCGGGCAGCGGCCAGCGCGCGTGTTCCAGTGAGTTGATCCGGGTGTTGAGCTCGTCGAGTTCCTTGGCGGTCTCCTCGGTGCGGTGGCTGAGCAGGGCCAGCCCGCCTTCGACACGGGCGTACGCCACGTCGAGGCGGCGTCGTAACTCTGCGAGTTCTCCATGGACGACCGGATGCTCGGGATCGACGGTCACGAGTCCGCTCCTTTCCGTAGTCAGTGCGCATCCCTTGCATGCGCACTGGGAGTCAACTCGCCTGGTGGACGCCTGGGGAGAGTGTGCGACGGGCATATGCGAGCCCGGCGCGCACACGGTGTGTGAATGCAGCGGGCCCGGCACCAATTCCGGTGCCGGGCCCGTGGGTTGGCCGGATTCTGACCGTCAGTAATCGGCCTCGGGGGACCCGGGGCGCATGACGAAGTGGCAGAAGAACGTGGTGTGCGCGCTGGCGATCTACGCGCTGGCGGTCGTGGTGTTCCGGTTCTCCTCCGGCGGGATGGGGTGGGGCACGGCGTTGCTGCTCGCTCTCGTGGCCACTGCGCTCACCCTCTGGATGGGCTGGCTGCGCAGCCGCCTCAACGAGCAGGCGGCCGAATGGGGACGCCGCCGGTTCCGGCCGTGGCCGGAGGAGCGGCGGCGTTGAGGTGGCGGCGTCGGCCGGGCGGTCAGTCGTACGTGTAGAAGCCCGAGCCCGTCTTGCGGCCCAGCCGGCCCGCGTCGACCATGCGCTGGAGGAGCGGGGGAGCGGCGTACAGGGGCTCCTTGTACTCCTCGTACATCGACTGGGCCACCGAGGCGACCGTGTCCAGGCCGATGAGGTCGGAGAGCTTCAGCGGGCCCATCGGGTGGGCGCAGCCCATCTCCATGCCGTTGTCGATGTCCTCGCGGCTGGCGATGCCCGTCTCGAACATCCGGATCGCGGAGAGCAGGTACGGGATCAGCAGCGCGTTGACCACGAAGCCGGAGCGGTCCTGGGCGCGGATCGCGTGCTTGCCCAGCACCTTCTCGGTGAACAGCTGGGCCCGGCTCAGCGTGCCCTCGGACGTGGTGAGGGCCGGGATCAGCTCGACGAGCTTCTGCACCGGGGCCGGGTTGAAGAAGTGGATACCGATGACCTGGTCGGGCCGCGAGGTCGCCACCGCCAGCTTCACCAGCGGGATGGAGGAGGTGTTGGAGGCCAGGATGGCGTCGGGCCGGGTCACGACCTGGTCGAGCACCTGGAAGATCTCGGTCTTGACCTGCTCGTTCTCGACGACGGCCTCGATCACCAGGTCGCGGTCGGCGAACTCGCCGAGGTCCGTGGTGAAGCTCAGACGGGCCTGCGTGGCCTCCAGCTCATCCTCGGTGATCTTGCCGCGCTCGGCTGCCTTGGCCAGGGAGTTGAACAGCCTGGTCCGGCCGATCTCCAGGGCTTCGCCGGTGGTCTCGGCGACCATGACGTCCAGACCGGACCGGGCGCACACCTCGGCGATCCCCGCGCCCATCTGACCGCAGCCCACGACTCCGACGCGTGCAATGTCTCCCGCTGGGGTGTCCGTCACATCGTCCCTTTCGCTGCTGATCCACTTCCGGGCAGGTGCTCCGGGGCCCGGTGCCTGCTCCGTTCGTGCACGTTACTCCCAAGTATCGATGATCGATCGCGGGGGTCGCGTCCGCTTCGGGCATGCTGGGCGCGGAGCGATCCGCGACCGGGCGGATCCGCGGCTTTTTGGGGCATGCGGATGGGACGAGTGTCACGCAGGGCGTTCGCGGTGGCGGCGCTGTCGGCTTTCACGATGATGCCTCCGGCGTCGGCCGCGCCCAAGCCGGCCGGCGGGGGTGACGGCCGGGGCAACGACAGGGCGGCCTCCGAGATGCGGGGCGTGTGGCTGGCCACCGTGGCCAACCGCGACTGGCCGTCGAAGCCGGGCCTGACCGCCACGCAGCAGCGGGCCGAGCTGATCACCCACCTCGACAGGGCGGTCCGCAACCGGCTCAACACGGTGATCTTCCAGGTCCGGCCCACGGCGGACGCCCTGTGGCCCTCGCCGTTCGAGCCGTGGTCGCAGTACCTCACCGGCACCCAGGGCAAGGACCCCGGCTGGGACCCGCTGGGCACGGCCGTGGAGGAGGCCCACGCCCGCGGCCTGAAGCTGCACGCCTGGTTCAACCCGTACCGGGTCGCCGCCCACGCCGACCCGACCCGGCTCGCCGCCGGCCACCCCGCCCGCAGAAACCCGGACTGGGTGGTGACGTACGGCGGGAAGCTCTTCTACAACCCCGGGCTGCCCGAGGTGCGGGGCTTCGTGCAGGACGCGATGCTCGACGCGGTGGAGAAGTACCCCGTGGACGGCGTCCACTTCGACGACTACTTCTACCCGTACCCGGTGGCGGGCCAGAGCTTCGACGACGACGCGGCCTACGAGGAGTACGGCGGCGGCTTCCCGGACCGGGCGGCGTGGCGGCGGGACAACATCGACAAGCTGGTCCGGGAGACGGCGGACCGCATCAAGCAGGTCCGGCCGGGCACCCCCTTCGGCATCAGCCCCTTCGGCGTGTGGCGCAACGCCGCCACCGACCCGCTCGGCTCGGACAGCCGCGCGGGCGTGCAGACCTACGACGACCTGTACGCGGACACGCGCAAGTGGGTGCGCGAGAGCTGGATCGACTACATCGTCCCGCAGCTGTACTGGAACATCGGCTTCGCCGCCGCCGACTACGCGAAACTGCTGCCCTGGTGGGCGGAGGTCGCGCGCGGCAGCTCGACGCAGCTGTACGTGGGGGAGGCGCTGTACAAGGCCGGTGACCCGGCGCAGCCCGCGGCCTGGCAGGACCCGGCCGAGCTGTCCCGGCACCTGACGCTGGCCAGGGAGCACGCGCAGGTGCGCGGGCACGTCTTCTTCGCCGCCAAGGACGTGGCGGCCGATCGGATCGGGGCGATGGCGAGGGTGGTCGCCGACCACTACGGGCAGCCGGCGCCGCCGCCGCGCTGAATCACGGCCCGGTCGTGGTCTCCCGGTGCCGGATCTCGGTGTCGGGTCCCGGCGAGCACACGCCCTCGTGCCCGTCCTCGAACCGGACGCGGTACGGGGGGTTGCCCTCCTGGCCCAGCACTTCGACGATCTCGCCGACCTTGTCGTGCTGACCGACCACCCTGCCGTGCTGGACAAGCTGGTCGCCCACGGTTGCGCGCATCTGGGGCCTCCTCACGAGGTGTGGAGCAGCGGTCCGTGGCTTTTGAGTCTACGGCCGGGGGCGCGACCCGGCAGGGGCCGTGCGGGCCCCGCTCAGCCGCGCGCCCGTTGTGTGACGGCGATGCAGACCAGCACCGCCACGGCTGTCAGCGGGGCGGCCACCGGCAAGTGCTCACCCAGCAGCAGCACCGACCACACCAGTGTGAGCAGGGGCTGGGCGAGCTGCAACTGGCTGGCCTTCGGGATGCCGACGGCCGCCATGCCCCGGTACCAGACGACCAGTCCGAGGAACTGCGAGCCCGCCGCGACCCACAGCAGCCCGGCGACGCTGTGCGCGGTCAGGTGCACGGGCTCCTGTGCCAGGGCGAACGCGGCGACGGGCACGGTCAGCGGCAGGCACAGCACCAGCGCCCAGCCGATGACGTGCCAGCCCGGCATGACCCGGGCCAGCCGGCCGCCCTCGGTGTAGCCGGCCGCGCACACCAGCAGCGCCGCGAAGAGGTACACGTCGGCCGTGCTCAGCGCGCCGCCGCTCTGCTGCACGGTGAAGGCCAGCACCGCCGCCGCGCCGGCGAGGGCCGCCGCCCAGAACGTCCGCGAGGGCCGGGTACCGACGCGCAGGGCGGACAGGAGCGCGGTGGTCAGGGGGAGCAGTCCGACCACGACGGCGGCGTGCGCGGTGGTCGAGGTCTCCAGTGCCAGCGTGGTCAGCAGCGGGAAACCGAGCACGACACCGGCCGCGACGACCGCGAGGCCGAACCAGTGGCGGCGAGCGGGCAGCGGGACACGAAGGACGAGCAGAGCACCGCCCGCGATCACCGCGGCCAGGACGCTGCGGACGGCGACCAGCGACCAGGGACCGAAGCCCTCCAGACCCCAGGCAGTGGCGGGGAAGGTGAGGGAGAAGGCGATGACGCCCAGGGCGGCCTGGAGGGTGCCGAGTCCGGGCCGCTGCTCCCGTTCCTCGGCGACTGCTATCCGGGAGGCGGTAGTAGCGCTACTCTGTACTCTCATGCAAGAGCGTAGCAGCGTCGGTGAACTGGCGGAACAGCTGAGGCGTGAGCTCGACCGCTACTCGCCTGGTGGAAAGCTGCCGTCGAGCCGGGCCCTGGTCGAGCGGTTCCGGGTGAGCCCCGTGACCGTGTCGCGGGCGCTGGCGCAGCTCGCCGCCGAGGGACTGGTCGTCACCCGGCCCGGCGCGGGCGCGTTCCGCGCGCAGGCCCGGACGGCGCCGGCCCCCGCCGGGGACACCTCCTGGCAGGAGGTCGCGCTCAGCGCGGACGGTGCCGCCGACCTCGTGCCGCGCTCGGTGGACGCCTCCGGGGTCCTCGTCACGCTGGCCGCCCCGCCGCCCGGCGTGATCGAGTTCAACGGCGGATATCTGCACCCCTCGTTGCAGCCGGAGCGCGCGATGGCCGCCGCCCTGTCACGCGCCGGACGCCGCCCCGGCGCCTGGGGACGCCCACCCGTGGAGGGGCTGCCGGAGCTGCGCGAGTGGTTCGCGCGCGGCATCGGCGGATCTTTCACGGCCGCCGAGGTGCTGGTCACCGCGGGCGGACAGTCCGCGCTCACCACCGCCCTGCGTGCCCTCGCCCCGCCCGGCGCCCCCGTCCTCGTCGAATCCCCGACCTATCCCGGCATGCTCGCCATCGCCCGTGCCGCGGGCCTGCGCCCGGTGCCCGTTCCGGTGGACGCGGACGGTGTGAAACCGGCGCTGCTCGCCGACGCGTTCCGGGCCACCGGCGCGCCGGCCTTCGTCTGCCAGCCGCTCTTCCAGAACCCCACCGGCGCCGTGCTCGCCCCCGAGCGGCGCGGCGAGGTGCTGCGCATCGCCCGCGCGGCGGGCGCGTTCGTCGTCGAGGACGACTTCGTGCGCCGGCTCGTGCACGAGGACGCGGGACCGCTGCCGCGCCCGCTGGCCGCCGACGACCCCGACGGTGTCGTCGTCCACGTCTGTTCCTTGACCAAGGCGACCTCGCCGAGCTTCCGGGTGAGCGCCCTGGCCGCGCGCGGCCCGGTCCTGGAGCGGCTGCGCGCCATCCAGGTCGTCGACACCTTCTTCGTGCCCCGGCCCCTTCAGGAGGCGGCACTGGAACTCGTCGGCTCACCCGCCTGGCCGCGCCATCTGCGGGCGGTGTCCGCCGAGTTGAAGGCGCGCCGGGACGCGATGACCGCCGCCCTCGCGCTGCACCTGCCGGAACTCGCCCTGCCGCACGTGCCGTCCGGCGGCTACCACCTGTGGCCGCGCCTGCCGGACGGGACGGACGAGCCGGCCCTCGTGGCGGCCGCCTTGCGCGCGGGCGTCGCGATCACCCCCGGCCGCCCCTACTTCAGCGCCGAGCCGCCGGCCGCGCACATCCGGCTGAGCTTCGCGGCGGTCGCGGGGACCGGGGAGATCGCGGAGGGCGTACGGCGGCTGCGCGCGGCCTGCGACGAGGTGCTGGGATAAGAGGTCGACGCCCGGCCGCCGACCTGCCAGCATCCCGTCATGACCGACGACGCGCCGAGCCTGCCCGAGGGCTACGAGATCTCCACCGACCCCGCCCGCGTCGACGCGGAGCGGGTCCACCACTGGCTGTCCACCGACGCGTACTGGGCGCTGGGCCGCCCCCGCGAGAAGCAGGACCGGGCGATCGGGGGTTCGCTCAACTTCGGCGTGTACGACACGGTGTCGGGGGAGCAGGTGGCGTACGCCCGGGTGATAACCGACCGGGCGACCTTCGGGTGGCTGTGCGACGTGTACGTCGACCCGTCGGTGCGCGGCAAGGGGGTCGGCACCGCGCTCGTGGCGTCCGTGCGGGACGAGCTGCGGCAGTACGGGGTGCGCCGGGTCCTGCTCGCCACGCACGACGCGCACGGCGTCTACGAGAAGCTCGGGTTCGCGGCGCTGGAGCGGCCCGAGCACTGGATGGCTCTCGTCTTCGGCCAGTGAGGGCCGGTGCACCCTGGGTAACTCCTGAGTAACACCTCTTGACCTGCGCACTTGCGACGCTCACCATCACCGCATGCCACTTCGGGTCACGTTCGTCGCCGCCGCGCGCAGCTCCCCGCTGCTCGCCGAGCGCTTCGAGGACGACCGGCCGCTGGACCAGGCCGGCTGGGGTGAGGTGGAGCGCGTCGCGCACGAGCTGCTGCCGCTCGCCGCGGCCGAGCTGCGCTACTGTTCGCCGACTCCGCGCAGCCGTGCGACGGGGGAGGGGCTCGGATACGCGCCGCTGGTGCAACTCGGTCTGCGGGACTGCGACATGGGCCGGTGGCGCGGGCTGACCCTGGGCGAGGCGATGGCCCGGGAGCCGGAGGCGGTGGACGCCTGGCTCGCCGACCCGCGCGCGACGCCGCACGGCGGTGAGTCGCTGGTGGACTTCATCACCCGCGTCGGCGGCTGGCTCGACACCCGGCCCGTCGAGGACGGCTGCCGGGTCGTGGCCGTCGCCGAGCCGTCCGTGATCCGGGCCGCCCTGGTGTACGCCCTGAAGGCACCGCCCTCGACGTACTGGAACATCGACGTCCGCCCGCTGTCGACGACCGCCGTGACGGGCCGGGCGGGGCGCTGGAACCTGCGCTTCGACGGGGTGCCGGCTCAGACGTCCCGTGCGTAGTCGGTGCGCAGCACGAGGTCCTTGGCCGGGCCGCGTACGTGCCACACCGTCCGCCAGTGGTCCGCGTCGCGGACGGTGAACTCGCCGCGGTAGAGGTCCGCCGCGCAGGGGTGGTCGGCGACGTGCCGTCCGGAGGTCAGGTCCAGGTCGTGGAACGGCCGCCCGTCCGCGAACCGCACGTCCGCCGTGCCGCCCGGGCCCGGCAGGAATCGCAGCGTCCGTTCGGCGGGCCGGGCGACGCCCTGCCAGACGAAGGTGCCGGACTCGTGGTGCAGCAGCCCGCCGTCCTCCCCGCCCTCCTTCGCGGCGAACACAGTGATTCCGGAGAACTCCCCCTGCTCGCCGCTCGCGAGATCCCGCACCGACCGGGTCACGCGCCAGCGCCCGGTCAGATACGCCAGTACGTCCGGCACTGGCCAGAACTCGCCCATCCCGTACCGCTCTCCGTCTCAGCCGTTGCTGCGCGACCCATTGACGCGCCTCCGCCCCCTCCCTATCTTGCCGTTCGAAGTGCTGATCAATGTCTGATATTTCGAACACTCCTCTACAAGAGAGCCGCGGAGTATCCATGCCACGCACCGCCCGCACGCGATGGAGAGTCGGTCTCACGGCCACGGCCCTCCTGACGGCAGCAGCCCTCGTACCGGCCCCCGCGCACGCCGAGGACGTCACCGACTACGCGATCACCGTCGACCCGTCCGCCAAGGGCGCGGCGATCGACGACACGATGTACGGCGTCTTCTTCGAGGACATCAACCGGGCCGCCGACGGCGGTCTGTACGCCGAGCTCGTGCAGAACCGCTCCTTCGAGTACTCCACCGCCGACAACGGCTCCTACACGCCCCTGACCTCGTGGGCGGCCGGCGGCACGGCCGAGGTCGTGAACGACTCGGGCCGCCTCAACGAGCGCAACCGCAACTACCTCTCCCTGGGTGCCGGTTCCTCCGTGACGAACGCCGGCTACAACACCGGCATCCGGGTCGAGCAGGGCAAGAAGTACGACTTCTCCGTGTGGGCCCGCGCCGAGAGCGGCAGCACGCTCACCGTCTCCCTCAAGGACACGGCGGGCACGCTGGCCACCGCCCGGCAGGTGGCCGTCAAGGGCGGCTGGGCCAAGTACAAGGCCACCTTCACCGCGAGCCGCACCAGTAACCGCGGCCGCCTCGCCGTGGCCTCGTCGAACGCCGCCGCGCTCGACGAGATATCGCTGTTCCCGCGCGACACCTACAAGAACCAGCCGAACGGCCTGCGCAAGGACCTCGCCGAGAAGATCGCCGCCCTGAAGCCCGGCTTCGTGCGCTTCCCCGGCGGCTGCCTGGTCAACACCGGCTCCATGGAGGACTACAGCGAGGCCTCGAACTGGCAGCGCAAGCGCAGCTACCAGTGGAAGGACACCATCGGACCCGTAGAGCAGCGCGCGACCAACGCCAACTTCTGGGGCTACAACCAGAGCTACGGCCTCGGCTACTACGAGTACTTCCGCTTCTCCGAGGACATCGGCGCCATGCCGCTGCCCGTCGTCCCCGCCCTGGTGACCGGCTGCGGCCAGAACAAGGCCACCGACGACGACGCCCTGCTCAAGCGGCACATCCAGGACACCCTCGACCTCATCGAGTTCGCCAACGGCCCGGCGACCTCCAAGTGGGGCAAGGTCCGCGCGCAGATGGGCCACCCCAAGCCCTTCCACCTGACCCACCTCGGGGTCGGCAACGAGGAGAACCTCCCGAAGGAGTTCTTCGCCCGCTTCGAGCAGTTCCGGGCCGCCATCAAGGCCAAGTACCCGGAGATCACCGTCATCTCCAACTCCGGCCCGGACGACGCCGGCACGACCTTCGACACCGCCTGGCAGCTCAACCGCGAGGGCAAGGTCGACATGGTCGACGAGCACTACTACAACAGCCCGAACTGGTTCCTCCAGAACAACGACCGCTACGACTCCTACGACCGCCAGGGGCCCAAGGTCTTCCTCGGCGAGTACGCCTCCCAGGGCAACGCCTGGAAGAACGGCCTCTCCGAAGCCGCCTTCATGACCGGCCTGGAGCGCAACGCGGACATCGTCAAGCTCGCCTCGTACGCCCCGCTGCTCGCCAACGAGGACTACGTGCAGTGGCGGCCGGACATGATCTGGTTCAACAACCACGCCTCCTGGAACTCGGCCAACTACGAGGTCCAGAAGCTGTTCATGACCAACGTCGGCGACCGCGTCGTCCCGTCGAAGGCCACCACCACGCCGAACGTCAGCGGCCCGATCACCGGTGCCGTCGGCCTGTCGACGTGGGCGACCAGCGCCGCGTACGACGACGTGAAGGTCACCGCCGCGGACGGCTCGACGCTGCTCAGCGACGACTTCTCCGGTGACGCCTCGAAGTGGACCACGAGTGGCCGGGGCAGCTGGAGCATCCAGGACGGGCAGTACGTCCAGACCGACACCGCCGCCGAGAACACCCTGGTCACGGCGGGCGACCCGGCCTGGAAGGACTACGACCTGCATGTGAAGGCAACCAAGAAGTCCGGCAAGGAGGGCTTCCTCGTCGCCTTCGGCGTCAAGGACACCGGCAACTACTACTGGTGGAACCTGGGCGGCTGGAACAACACCCAGTCCGCGATCGAGCAGGCCGTCGACGGCGGCAAGGGCACGCTGATGACGAAGGCCGGGTCGATCGAGACGGGCCGCGCCTACGACATCGACATCAAGGTGCGCGGCCGTCAGGTCACCCTGTTCCTGGACGGCAAGGAGTGGGGCAGCTTCAAGGACGACAAGCCGGCCGAGCCGTTCCGCCAGGTCGTCACCAAGGACGCCAAGACCGGTGACCTGATCGTCAAGGTCGTCAACGCCCAGTCCGCCGAGGCCCGTACGGCCGTCGACCTGGGTGGCGCGAAGGTCGCCTCCACGGCCCGCGTGACCACACTGGCCGCCGACGAGGACGCGGTGAACACCGAGACGGACACGCCGGTGACGCCGGTGACGTCCACGTTCCGGGGGGTGGACTGGAAGTTCAGCTACACCTTCCCGGCGAACTCCGTCACGTTCCTGCGGATCAAGCAGAGGTAGCAAGCACCTCGCGTGGGCCGCTGCCCCCTGGGGTGGCGGCCCACGCCCGTGCCCGGGTGTCGCCGGGGATCCGCGTCAGTGCGGGCCGAGGACGCAGAACTCATGGCCCTCCGGGTCGGACAGGCACGTCCACGGGACGTCGCCCTGGCCGAGGTCGAGGTCGGTGGCGCCGAGGGCTTTCAGCCGGGCCACCTCCGCCGCCTTGTCGTCGCCGGGGTACGGCAGCAGGTCGACATGGACGCGGTCCGGCACGGTCTTCGCGTCGGACGAGCGGCGGAACTCCAGGTACGGGCCGACGCCCTGGGCGGAGCGCAGCACCGCCTGTTCGTCCGTCACCTCGTGCAGCGTCCAGTCCGTCCCCTCGCCCCAGAACCGGGCCATGGCCCGCGGATCGGCGCAGTCGACCACCACCCGGGCGATCGGCCCGGTGTCCCGGTAGATCTCCCGGGGCTCCAGCACACAGAACTCGTTGCCCTCCGGGTCGGCGAGGACCGTCCACGGTACGTCGCCCTGGCCCACGCCGGCGGGCGTCGCACCGAGAGCCTTCAGTCGCGCGACCCACTCGGCCTGATGGGCCGCGGAGGTGGTGGCGAGATCGAGGTGCACACGGTTCTTCGTGGCTGTCTTGGGTTCCGGGACGGTGACGACATCGATGCAGACGGCGACCGGGTCCGGCCAGACGAAGCCGTCGCCGGGTTCCACGTTGGTCACGCCGGGCCCCTCGCTGGAGACACCCCAGCCGAGCGCCTCCGCCCAGAACCGGCCGACCGCCGCGTCGTCGAGGGCCTTTATGTTCACCTGAACAGGTCGCAGTGCCATGCCGGTGATCTTATGGACTCGCTCGGCAACGGCATCCGGATTTTCGTCTGTCGCGGGCGTATCGAAAATCGCATACGCCGTCGCAACGGCCCTTCGCCTCCCATGGTGGGCATGAACTCCCACACATCCCTGTCAGCACCGCCCCGCCGCACGCGCGGGATCGTGCTCCTCGCTCTGGCCGTCCTCGGCCTGGCGAGCGCCCTGTTCGTCGTGCGGCGGCCGCTCATGATGTCCGCTCCGGTGTGCATGGCCGGGCGGTGGCACGGCTGCTTCGACACGTTCAACGGCGTGGTGCTCATGACCTTGGTCGCGCTGCCGCTCGCCGCGCTGGTGGTGTGGGCCCTGGCGCGCCGTCGGCGTGCCGCGGGCGTCACGTCGGCATGGCGGAGGTCGCTGGCCGAGGTCGGCATGGTCCACGGGACGGTGCCGTTCCTGTGGCTGACGATGATGCCGGGCGCCGGTGCCGGCATCGTCCCCGGCCGGCTGAGCCTGGTACCGCTGCGGGACCTGGTCACCATGGGGCCGCTCGGGATCGCCGGGAACCTGCTCGTCTTCGCGTCGCTGGGCTTCTTCGCCCCGATGCGGTTCGCGGCGCTGGCGTCCCTGCCGCGGATCCTGGCGCTCGCCGCGGGCTGCTCGGTCCTCGTAGAAACCGCGCAGTACGTGCTGCGGCTGGACCGGGTCTCCTCCGTGGACGACGTCCTGGTCAACACCACCGGCGCCGTGCTGGCCGCGCTGGCGTCGCGCCGCTGGTGGCACACCTCGTCGCATACGCCTGCGATATGCCGTGCTGCTTAGGCTTCGGGCATGCGCGTACTGATCGTGGAGGACGAGCCCTACCTGGCCGAAGCCGTCCGGGACGGTCTGCGGCTGGAGGCGATCGCCGCCGACATCGCCGTCGACGGCGAAACCGCCCTGGAACTGCTCAGCGTCCACTCCTACGACCTCGCGGTCCTCGACCGTGACATCCCCGGCCCGTCCGGCGACGAGGTCGCTCGGCGCATCGTCGCTTCCGGCAGCGGCATCCCGATCCTCATGCTCACCGCGGCCGACCGGATCGACGACAAGGCTTCCGGGTTCGAGCTCGGCGCCGACGACTACCTCACCAAACCGTTCGAGCTGCGGGAGCTCGTCCTGCGGCTGAGGGCGCTCGACCGCCGACGCGCCCACGCCCGGCCGCCGGTCCGCGAGATCGCGGGCCTGCGGCTGGACCCGTTCCGCCGGGAGGTCTTCCGCGACGGACGCTACGTCCCGCTCACCCGCAAACAGTTCGCCGTGCTGGACGTCCTCGTCGCCGCCGAGGGCGGTGTCGTCAGCGCGGAAGAGCTGCTGGAACGGGCCTGGGACGAGAACGCCGACCCCCTCACCAACGCCGTGCGCATCACCGTCTCCGCACTGCGCAAACGGCTCGGCGAGCCATGGATCATCGCCACGGTGCCCGGTGTCGGCTACCGGATCGACGCCGGGCTCCGTGGCGATGAATAGACGCCCAGGGCTCAGCGCCCGCCTGAAACTCACCCTCAGCTATGCCGGACTCGTCCTCGTCACCGGCGCTGTCCTGCTGGCCGTGGTGTGGGTGTTCCTGCTGCGCTACGTACCCGACAACTCCCAGGGTCTGCTCGGCATCTCACCCAACCGGTACCTCCTCTCGCGCATCTTCGGTCGCGCCGCGGCCGTGGCAATGGCCTTCCTGCTCGTGTTCGGCCTCGTCGGGGGATGGGTCCTCGCGGGCCGGATGCTCGCACCGC
The DNA here is from genome assembly GCF_055562795.1 of Streptomyces sp. NPDC016851. Lineage (NCBI taxonomy): Bacteria > Bacillati > Actinomycetota > Actinomycetes > Kitasatosporales > Streptomycetaceae > Streptomyces > Streptomyces sp. NPDC016851. The sequence goes on along the minus strand of NZ_JBVHEP010000024.1, from coordinate 51,994 downwards.
TCGACCGGATCACGGCCGCGGCACGGCTGGCCGGGACCGGATCACTGTCCCACCGCGTCCGCATGGAGGGCCGCCGGGACGAATTCCGCGAACTCGCCGACACCTTCGACACCATGCTCGAACAACTCGAGTCGCACGTCGCCGAGCAGCAGAGGTTCGCCGCGAACGCCTCCCACGAACTGCGCACCCCGCTGGCGATCTCGCAGACGCTGCTCGACGTCGCCCGCAAGGACCCCACGCGGGACCGAGGCGAACTCATCGAACGCCTGCACGCCGTCAACACGCGCGCGATCGGCCTCACCGAGGCCCTCCTGCTGCTCGGCCGCAGCGACCGCGGGACCTTCACCCGGGAGAGCGTCGACCTCTCCCTCATCGCGGAAGAGGCCGCCGAAACCCTGCTCCCCCTCGCTGAACAGCGCGGGATCACGCTCGACGTCACCGGCGGGCCGGCCCGGGCCGTCGGCTCGGCGGAACTCCTGCTGCGGATGGTGACGAACCTCGTCCAGAACGCCCTCGTCCACAATCTCCCCGCAGGCGGCACCGTGACGGTCCACACCGAGGCGCGCGGCGGCACGAGCCTGGTGCGGGTCGAGAACACGGGCCGCCGGCTCCCGCCGGAACTGGTACCGACCCTCACCGAGCCCTTCCAGCGCGGAACGGAACGCGCACGCACCGACGAGCACGCCGGCGTAGGCCTCGGCCTGGCCATCGTGGACAGCGTCGTCCGCGCCCACGACGGCACCCTCGACCTCGCCCCACGGCCCGCCGGCGGCCTCCTCGTCACGGTCCGGCTTCCCGGATGACCTGTTGAACGCCGTCTGGGCGTACACACCGTGCTTCCTCGCGGGGACGGAAGGCAGAGCGGAGCGCACCGGACCCGGTCAGGCCCAGTCGGAGGCGGACTTCACACGGGCCGTCGCGCTTGTTCCGCGAAGCACTCTCGGTGCTCGCGCCCGACGACCCCCAAAGGGCCTTCGTGCTACCTCAGATCTCGACCTGGCCATCGAGGCACTGCGCGCCGCTGCGGCCGCACCGAGGCCGGCCGACTACCACCCCGTTGACAAGCCTGCTGAATCTCACAGATGCGCTGCAGGCACGCTCAAAGCTCTCGGACGACCCCGGCGACCTCGACGACGCCATCCGGTACGGGCGGGAAGCGGTCGACCTGCTGGAGCCCGACGCTGCCGACCACGGCCGCCGGCTGGCGAATCTCGGCCTGTCGCTGTACCGGCGATCTCTTCGTTCGCAGGTCCGTGCCGACCTCGACGCGGCCGCCGAGGTCCTGCGCCTGCTGGGGGAGGGGCTGGCCACCCGGTATCGGCTGAGCGGAGCCGACGCCGATATCGACGCTGCCGTGGACGCCTTCGCCTCATGGCCTGGTCGCTGCTCTATCTGAAGAAGGCCACGCCCTCACCACGCGAGCCCGCAAGTCACGCTGGGACCCCGACTCGCCGCTCGCGGAATGACGAGACGTCCTCAGAGTGCCGCCCCCGCCCCGCGTAGGCCGTTGTGCGTACATGCGCTGAAAGAAGAGACGGAACACCCGATGGACGGGAAAGCGTCAGTACATCCCTCGGCAGGCACTCTGACCGCCGTACGCAGCGATGGAGGCCCACATGACGACGAATCGCCTGGAGGAGTTCGAGTTCGACTGCATCAGTGGAGTCGACCCTTCATTTGAAGTCCCGGCGCGCGCGTTCCTGCGCCGGAGCGGGCGGTCGCGGCTCTTCGATGAGCTGATCCGTCCGGCCCTGGACGAAGGGTCCGCACTCGTTGCCGTGGCTCAGCGAACTCGCCCGTGGCCGCCCTGGGGCATCGGGGCCCGCACCATCTCGGCGATGGAGATCGCCGTTCCCCGGGCTGAAGGAACAGCCGGCCTCACCAGCGTTCTGGCCGTCCCGGAAGAGAGCACCGAGATCGGTCTTCTGTCCGCCGTGCACGCGACACTGCTCGACGGCCTGGCCGAGCGTGGCGTGGAACGCGTCCATCTGACCGTCCGGGAGGGGGCCGTATTCGGCGAGTGGCTGGTCTCCCGCGCGGGATTCGAGCGGAGTGACAGCCTGGTGCTCACCGAGCACTCCCGGTATTGGCTGCATGACGCCCCGATCGGTGAGCACCGGCGGGCCATCGGCCTCGAGGGGGCCGGCGTCGATGACCTTCTGACCGGTAGCGCCCTGAAGGGGGACGCCTACGCGTCTGCCGCTCTGTACCTTCTCGGAGTCGCCCAGGCACTCGGTCCCTCCTGGGACGAGCAGCTCGCAGCCGGCGAGATCATCGCGAACACCGGTCCCGGCATGGTCGCGGCGTGCCTGCCGCCGGGCGGACCTCCCGCCCTGGAGCAGTAGCGTTCATGGGCAGCGTCGACATCGTGATCCGCAGCTATGCCAAGGACTTCGCCTGGCTGCGGCATTGCCTGGCCGGTGTACGGCGCTGGTGCACCGGCTTTCGTGACGTCGTCGTGGTGGTCCCGCGCAGGTGCGAGCACCGGCTTGCCCGATACGGCATCGAGGCCGACCGCATCGTCCTGTGCTCCGACTACGCCGACGACTATCTGGGCCAGCAAGTGACCAAAATACTGGCCGACACCTTCACGGACGCGGACTTCATCGCCCACCTCGACTCGGACTGTGTCGTGCGCCGCCCCCTCACCCCCGCCGACCTGGTGGACGATGCGGGACGCCCGCGGCTCCTGTACACCCCCGGCGGCTACTTCCGCCGCGGTGTCCCGTGGCAAGCGGCCACCGAGCGCTTCCTGGGCCGGCCGGTCACCTGCGACTACATGCGCCGCCAGCCACTGGTGTACCCGCGGTGGATCTATCCGGAACTGCGCGAGCACGCTGTGCGCCGACACGGTGTGGAGCTGGCGGAGTACATCGTGGCCCAGCCGCCTTTGGGGTTCTCCGAATTCAACGTGATGGGCGCCTACGCGCATGAGCGCCACCGTGACGCCTTCTCGTGGATTCTGCACCCGAGCTCGGCCTACGAAGAGACATGGACCCGGGTCTTCTGGAGTTGGTCCGGCATCACCCCGGCCGTCGAATGTGAACTGCGGGTACTCGGCCGTTGAGCGGCCAGGATTGAGGAGAGGGATGCCTTCGCCGATCCATGACGTCGTCGTCTGGGAGTCCGTACTCGCCCCGGCGCTCCTTGACGCCCTGACCCGGAGCATGCAGGCCGCCGATGGGTGTCCGGCCGACGTCTGCGCGCCCACGGGCCTCCGGGTCGATCCGCGTATCAGGCGGACCAGCAGGGTGCAGGTGCCGCAGGCACTGTCGGACAAGATCCGACTCTGCTTCGAAGGGCTGCACGACAGGATCGAGGAGCGGTTCGGCCAGCGGTTGGGTGGCTGCGAGACACCGCAGTTCCTCCGGTACGAGCGGGGCGACCGTTTCGTGCCGCACGCCGACGTCTCCGAGTCGCAGGCTCGTCGGTCCGTGGGGCGAAGGGTGACAGCGGTCCTGCACGTCGCGCAGGCTGCCGCAGTCCGGGGCGGGGGCCCTGCCTGCGATGGGGCCGAGCCGACGGCGGCACATGGCAACCTGACGTTCTTCGATACGTCACCGACCGTCACGTGGCAGACCTGCCGGAAGAGGATCTTTTTCCCTCCGGGATCCGTGATCGCCTTCCCCGCCCACCTCGTCCATGAAGTGCCACCGGTACGGGTCGGTCCACGCCTGACGGTGGTCACCTGGTTCTGGAACGGCTGAGACTGGGCAGCCGATCTGGCGGACTGAGCACATGACCTGGCGGAACTGGGCAGGCAGATTTTGCCGGTTGGGGCATGAGGGTGGTGTCTGTGGCGCCATGCCAGTGCGCAACCGCGTTGACAGCGAACCCGGTCGTTTCTACGGGATGGTGAGCAGGATGCGGCCGTGGCCACCGCCGGCGTCGACGTGGTCGTGGGCCTTGGCGATGTCGTCCAGCGGGTAACGGTCACCGACGGTGACGGTAAGGGCGCCGACGGCGGCTGCAGAGGCGAGGTCGCGGGCTGCCTGAAGCTTGGCCTCGGCAGGGAAGTCGTCACTGCCGAGCAGTCGCAGGGTGACGTTGTTGAACAGCAGGGGCCAGAAGGGGATCTCGGTGCGGTCCGCGCGGGTGGCGTAGGCGGCGATGACGGCCTCGTTGGCGGCGACGGCGTTGTCGAGGTCGGCGTTCTCGGACAGCGCGACCTCGACGATGCGGTCGACGCCCCGCGGCGCGTACGAGCGGATGGCCGCTGCGGGGTCGCCGGTGTCCAAGGCGACGGCGTGGGCGACGACGGCCGGGTCGACGTGGTCGAGGTCCGTTGTTCGGCGGACGGTGGCGATCACGGTGGCGCCAGCCCAGTGGGCGAGCTGGGCGGCCAGTGAGCCGACGCCGCCGAGAACTCCGTGGACCAGGACCAGCCGGCCGTCGACCGGGCCGTCGGCGAAGACGGTGCGGTGGGCGGTGACACCGGGGATGCCGAGGCTCGCGCCCAGCTCGTCGCTGACGTGGTCGGGTAGTGGGACGGCCAGATCCGCAGGGACGACGGTGTATTGGGCGGCCGTACCCAGGGGGCGGTAGGACTGGGCCCCGTACACCCAGACTCGTTGCCCGACGCGGCGGGCGTCGACTCCGGCGCCCACGGCGTCGATGACTCCGGCGGCGTCGCTGTGCGGGATCACTCGCGGGTACGGCATGGACGAGCCGAGCCAGCCGCGCCGCTTCTTGGTGTCGCCGGGGTTGACGCCCGAGACGGTGACGCGGACGCGGACCTCGCCGGGGCCGGGGACGGGATCAGGGAGTTCGCCGACGTGCAGGACATCGGCGGCGGGGCCCTGGTCGTCGTACCAGGAAGCAAGCATGGAGATACCTCCGTGGGCCGTCAGCTCGCGGGAGCGGCGGGCGCATGCGGATCGTTGTCAGTGACCGTGGTGTCGAATGCGGGCGGCTTCTCACCGAGGGTCTCGCGCAGCCAGGTCCGTTCGGCGCGGCTGGTGGCGCGGGCGGTGAGCAGCATGCCCCGCCGGTAGGGGTCGGCGATCTCCTCGGCACGCAGGGGCCGCTCGTTGTCGTAGAAGAAGCTCGCCGGTTCTTCCAGGAACTCCAGCCGTCTGCGCAGCACCGCGTGCTGTTCGGCCACGTCGGGCAGGTGGGAGAGGAAGGCCAGGACGACGTAGAACCGGGTGAAGTCGGTGATCTCGTGGTCGGCGGGCTTGCGCAGCCGCTGAAGCATCTCGGCCCGCCCGGCCGCGGTCAGGCTGAGCACGTACCGGGCCGCCCCCGCGGCCGGGTCGGCGCGGCGCTCGATCAAGCCCGCCCTGGTCAGACGATTGATCGCCGGATACAGGCTGCCGTCGCTGACCGGCCGCGTGTAGCCGGTCAGCTGTGAGACGCGGCGGCGCAGCTCGTGTCCGGGCAAGGGTCCCTCGGCCAGGAAACCGAGGATCGCGAGTTCGAGCATGGGTCCATCCTCGCATGCATACATCGAATCGATGTAAACATCGATTCGATGTTAAGCTCCCAGGGATCCACCCATCGTCTTTGGAGAGGCGCAGCAAGATGCCGGCGCAGTCCAGCGAGTCAGTGATGAACCGCTTCGTCGAGTTCATCAACACGGGCGACGAGGGTCTCGCTCGCGAGGTCATTTCTCCGGACGCGGTGTTCCACGCACCCAGCCACCCGGAACCGCTGCGGGGGCCCGATGGGTACATGGAAGTCCTCGGGATGATGCGCAGCGCCTTCCCGGACGTCCAGTGGACGCTGGAGGAGACGGTCACCGAAGGCGACACGGTCGCCGCGCGGTTCACCATGCGGGGAATCCACGACGGTGAATTCTTCGGGATCCCGGCGACCGGCAACAAGATCTCGGTGCAGGCGATGAACTTCTACTATCTGGCCGACGGCCGGATCGTCGGCGAACGGGGGCAGCCCGACCTCCTCGGGGTGATGCAGCAGATCGGTGCCGTACCGGGGCCGTGAGCCCAGTCGCGCTGGGTACCTCTTTTTGCGCGGAGCTACCGCTCCCAGGGGGCCCGTACGTCGCCGTGGCGGAGGGCGAAGGCACACACGGGCGCGGGCGGCCGGCGGGGTTAACCGCAAGAGGTCGGACGCAGGCATCGGTGACTCACCCGGGCGGACATGGCGGCCGACCCGATTGCATAAAACTGCAGAGAAACGTATAGTCATGCCCTCTAGGAGGAGGTTCCATGGCGGTACGTGCGGCAGTGGCCGGAGCGAGTGGATACGCGGGCGGGGAACTGCTGCGTCTGCTCCTGGCGCACCCCGAGGTCGAGATCGGTGCCCTGACCGGCAACTCCAACGCGGGGCAGACGCTCGGTGCGCTCCAGCCGCACCTGCTGCCCCTGGCGGGGCGAGTGCTCCAGGAGACCACCCCCGAGGTTCTCGCCGGGCACGACGTCGTGTTCCTCGCGCTGCCCCACGGGCAGTCCGCCGCCGTCGCCGAGAAGCTCGGGCCGGACGTGCTGGTGATCGACATGGGCGCCGACTTCCGGCTCACGGACGCCGCCGCCTGGGAGCGGTTCTACGGCTCGCCGCACGCCGGAACCTGGCCCTACGGCCTTCCCGAACTGCCGGGCGCCCGCGCCGCGCTGGAGGGGTCCAAGCGCGTCGCGGTGCCCGGTTGCTACCCCACGGCCGTGTCGCTGGCGCTCTTCCCGGCGTACGCCGCCGGGCTCGCCGAGGCCGAGGCCGTGATCGTCGCCGCGTCCGGCACCTCCGGCGCGGGCAAGGCGCCCAAGCCGCACCTGCTGGGCAGCGAGGTCATGGGCTCGATGTCCCCGTACGGCGTCGGCGGCGGGCACCGGCACACCCCCGAGATCACCCAGAACCTCAGCGCGGCCGCCGGCGAGCCGGTCTCCGTCTCCTTCACACCGACCCTCGCGCCGATGCCCCGCGGCATCCTCGCCACGTGCAGCGCGAAGGCGGCGGACGGCGTCACCGCCGAGTCCCTGCGCGCCGCCTACGAGAAGGCCTTCGCCGACGAGCCCTTCGTGCACCTGCTGCCCGAGGGCCAGTGGCCCGCCACGGCGTCCGTCTACGGTTCGAACGCCGTTCAGGTACAGGTCGCGTACGACACGGCTGCCGGACGGATCATCGTGATCAGCGCCATCGACAACCTCACCAAGGGCACCGCCGGCGGTGCCGTCCAGAGCATGAACATCGCTCTGGGGCTCGACGAGACCACCGGACTGACGACGATCGGAGTTGCGCCGTGAGTGTGACGGCAGCGAAGGGATTCACGGCGGCGGGCATCGCCGCCGGGATCAAGGAGAACGGCAACCCCGACCTGGCCCTCGTGGTCAACACCGGGCCCCGCTGCGCCGCCGCCGGCGTCTTCACCTCCAACCGTGTGAAGGCCGCCCCGGTGCTGTGGTCCGAGCAGGTCATGAAGAGCGGCCAGGTCTCCGCCGTCGTCCTCAACTCCGGCGGCGCCAACGCCTGCACGGGCCCGAAGGGCTTCCAGGACGCGCACGCGACGGCCGAGAAGGTCGCCGAGGTCCTCGGGCGGGGCGCCATCGAGGTCGCCGTCTGCTCGACCGGCCTGATCGGCATCCTCCTGCCGATGGACAAGCTGCTCCCGGGCGTGGAGAAGGCAGCCGAGTCGCTGAGTGAGCACGGCGGTGAGAAGGCCGCCATCGCCATCAAGACCACCGACACCGTCCACAAGACGTCCGTCGTCACCAAGGACGGCTGGACCGTCGGCGGCATGGCCAAGGGCGCGGGCATGCTCGCCCCCGGCCTCGCCACCATGCTCGTCGTCCTCACCACCGACGCCGACGTGGACGACGACGTACTCGACAAGGCGCTGCGGGCGGCCACCCGCACGACCTTCGACCGGGTCGACTCCGACGGCTGCATGTCCACCAACGACACCGTGCTGCTGCTCGCCTCCGGCGCGGCCGGAGTCACCCCGGAGTACGAGGAGTTCGCCGAGGCCGTCCGGCAGGTCTGCGACGACCTCGGGCAGCAGCTCATCCGGGACGCCGAGGGCGCCAGCAAGGACATCAAGGTCGAGGTGATCAACGCCGCGACCGAGGACGACGCCGTCGAGGTGGGCCGCTCCATCGCCCGCAACAACCTCCTCAAGTGCGCGATCCACGGCGAGGACCCCAACTGGGGCCGGGTGCTGTCGGCGATCGGCACGACGAGCGCCGCCTTCGAGCCCGACCGGCTCAACGTCGCCATCAACGGCGTCTGGGTGTGCAAGAACGGCGGTGTCGGCGAGGACCGCGACAAGGTCGACATGCGCTACCGCGAGGTGCACATCGTCGCCGACCTCGCCGCCGGGTCCGAGACCGCCACCATCTGGACCAACGACCTCACCGCGGACTACGTCCACGAGAACAGCGCGTACTCGTCATGAGCAGTGGAGCGACACGCAAGCACACCGCGCTGCCCAAGGCGCAGATCCTCATCGAGGCGCTGCCCTGGCTGGTCCGGCACAACGGCAAGACGGTCGTCATCAAGTTCGGAGGCAACGCCATGGTCGACGAGGACCTGAAGGCCGCCTTCGCCCAGGACGTGGTGTTCCTGCACCACGCCGGCCTCAAGCCCGTCGTCGTGCACGGCGGCGGCCCGCAGATCAGCGCCGCCCTCGACCAGCACGGCATCGTCAGCGAGTTCAAGGCGGGCCTTCGGGTGACCACCGAGGACGCCATGGACGTCGTACGGATGGTGCTGGCCGGTCAGGTGCAGCGCGAGCTGGTCGGGCTGCTCAACCAGCACGGCCCGCTCGCCGTCGGACTGACGGGCGAGGACGCGCACACCATCACCGCCACCAAGCACCAGCCCGAGATCGACGGCGAACTGGTCGACATCGGCCGGGTCGGTGAGATCACCGCGATCGACACCGGCGCGATCGAGGCGCTGCTCGCCGACGGCCGCATCCCGGTCGTCTCGTCGATCGCCCGCTCCCAGGACGACGGACATGTCTACAACGTCAATGCTGATACGGCGGCTGCGGCACTCGCTGCTGCACTGGGCGCCGAAACCCTCATGGTCCTCACGGACGTCGAGGGACTCTACGAGGACTGGCCGAACAGCGACGAGGTGATCAGTCGCCTCACCGCCTCCGAGCTGGAGCGGCTGCTGCCGGACCTCTCCTCCGGCATGGTGCCGAAGATGGAGGGCTGCCTGCACGCCGTGCGCGGCGGCGTCACCACGGCCCGGGTCATCGACGGCCGGGTCCAGCACTCGATCCTGCTGGAGATCTTCACCGACGAGGGGATCGGCACGATGGTCGTCGCCGACGAGAAGCCCGAGGGACCGGGCGAACAGGGGGAGTCGTGAACAACGTCGTGGGGAATCAGGAACTGACCGCGCGGTGGCAGAACGCGCTCATGAACAACTACGGCACCCCGAGGCTCCCGCTCGTCCGCGGTGAGGGCAGCAAGCTGTGGGACGCCGACGGCAAGCAGTACCTGGACTTCGTCGGCGGCATCGCGGTCAACGCGCTCGGCCACGCCCACCCGGCCGTCGTCGAGGCCGTGAGCCGGCAGATCGCCTCCCTCGGACATGTCTCCAACCTGTTCGTCGCCGAGCCGCCCGTCGCGCTCGCCGAACGGCTGCTCCAGCTCTTCGGCCGCGACGGCAAGGTCTACTTCTGCAACTCCGGCGCCGAGGCCAACGAGGGCGCCTTCAAGATCGGCCGGCTCACCGGGCGGACCCACATGGTCGCGACCCAGGGCGGCTTCCACGGCCGCACCATGGGCGCCCTCGCGCTCACCGGCCAGCCCGGCAAGCGGGAACCCTTCCTGCCCATGCCCGGCGACGTCACCCATGTCCCGTACGGCGACGCGCAGGCGCTGGCCGCCGCGGTGACGGACGAGACGGCCCTGGTCGTCATCGAGCCGGTCCAGGGCGAGAACGGGGTCGTGGTCCCGCCCGCCGGCTACCTCAAGGCCGCCCGGGCCATCACCGCCGCCACCGGCGCGCTGCTCGTCCTCGACGAGGTGCAGACCGGCGTCGGCCGGACCGGGCACTGGTTCGAGTACCAGGCCCACGAGGGTGTGCTGCCCGACGTCGTCACCCTCGCCAAGGGTCTCGGCGGCGGACTGCCGCTCGGCGCGACCGTCGCCTTCGGACGCGCCGCCGAACTGCTGCAGCCCGGCCACCACGGCACGACCTTCGGCGGCAACCCCGTCGCCTGCGCCGCCGGGCTCGCCGTCCTCGACACCATCGAGAACGAGGGGTTGCTGCAGAACGTCAAGCGGCAGAGCGAGAAGTTGCGGGACGGGATCGAGGGCCTCGGCCACGAGTTGATCGATTTCGTCCGGGGCGCGGGTCTCCTCCTGGGTATCGTGCTCACCGAGCCGCTCGCGCCCCAGGTGCAGCAGGCGGCTCAGGACGCCGGCCTCCTGGTGAACGCGCCCGCTCCCGATGTCGTACGGCTCATGCCGCCGCTGAACATCGGTGACGACGAGGTGGACGCCTTCCTCCGGGCGCTGCCCGGCGTCCTCGACGCAAGCGCAGCCGACGGGGACGGACGATCCGGGGAATGAGACGACGATGAGCCAGGCGCAGGACCACGAGCAGCCGGGGGCGAACGGGCCCGCCGTGCCGCAGACCCGCACCGCACGCCACCGCCGGATCGTGGACATCCTCAACCGGCAGCCCGTGCGGTCGCAGAGCCAGCTGGCGAAGCTGCTCGCCGACGACGGGCTGAGCGTCACGCAGGCGACGCTCTCCCGGGACCTGGACGAGCTGAACGCGGTGAAGATCCGCAACTCCGACGGCGACCTGATCTACGCGGTGCCGAGCGAGGGCGGTTTCCGCACGCCGCGCGCCCCGCTGGGCGGGTCGGCGAAGGAGGAGCGGATGCGGCGGCTCTCGCAGGAGCTGCTGATCTCCGCGGAGGCCTCGGCGAACCTCGTGGTCCTGCGGACTCCTCCGGGGGCCGCGCAGTTCCTGGCGTCGGCCATCGACCAGGCCGAGCTGCACGACATTCTGGGGACGATCGCCGGTGACGACACGTTGCTGTTGATCAGCCGGAACCCTGACGGGGGGCAGGCGCTGGCGGATCACTTGCTGAGGCTGGCGCAGAACGGGCACTGAGCACGCCGTGGGGGGTGCCGGTGGTGGTCGTGTGCGGGTGCGCTGTGGCTGGTCGCGCAGTTCCCCGCGCCCCTGGGGCATCCGCCCCAGCCGCCACTCACCCCAGCCGCGCCGCCAACCCCCCAGTACAGCGCACCTCATCGCCGGCGGTAATCAACAGCGCCTCGACCCCCGGCAGCGACTCCAGCCACGCCAGCCCCTCCCGCGACCCCATCGCGAACGCCGCCGTGGCCCAGCAGTCCGCCCATGTCAGCCGAGGCCCCACCACCGTCACGGCGACCAGGTCGGTCACGGCCGAACGCCCGGTCCGCGGGTCGACGATGTGCGCCCCCCGCTCCGCGGTCCCGGACGTGGCCACGGCCAGTTCGTCCACCCCCGCCGCGGAGATCACCGCCGCGAGACCCCCCGGCCGCAGGGGATCAGAAATCCCGACCCGCCACGGCCGCTGCGCCCCCGGAACCCCGAGCAACTGCACATCACCGCCGCCGTTGACGCTCACCCCGCTCACCCCGGGCACCGTCGCCAGCCGCCGCGCCGCCCGCTCGACCGCCCAGCCCTTCACGATGCCGGTCGGATCGAGGCGGCCCCCGTACGACGTGCTGAACCAGCCGTCGCTCAGCCGCTCCGCCTCGGCCGCCAGCTCCAGAACCTCGGCGACCTCGGGATCACACTCCTCGACCGTCAGCCGGCCGCGTTGCAGCCGGGAGATCTGGCTGTCCTCGCGATAGGTGCTGAACACCTCGTCCACCCGGTGCAGCCCGGCGACGGCCTCGTCCACCGCCGCGCGCACGACGCCGGGTTCCCCGCCGCGGACGTCGAAGGAGAAGACGGTCCCCATCGTCTCCTCCGCATGACGTACCGCGGCGGGAGCCTGTGCGGAGTCGGCCACCGTGTCAGCCACCGGCCTGGTCCAGCGCCGACTGGAGGGACTGCTTGTAGCCCGCGCTGGTGTAGGTGGCTCCGGAGACGGCGTCGATCTGGGCGTTTCCGGCCGCGACGGCCGCCTGGTTGAGGCGGGGGACGGAGGAGGAGGTGATCTGGTCGCTGCGTCCGCCCTTGGGGGCCTGGACGGCTTCGGCCTTGGTGATCTTGCCGCCGGCGACGGTGATCCGGACCTGGACCGGGCCGTACTGGGTCTGCGCCACGCTGCCGGTGAGGGTCTGCGTCTGGGCCTGACCGCCCCCGGAGCCGGCGCCCTGGGACGAACCGCCCCCGGAGCCGGCGGCCTGGGACGAGCCGCCCCCTGCCGGGGCCTTGTCCAGGGCGGACTGGAGGGACTTCTTGTAGCCCGCGCTGGTGTAGGTGGCGCCCGAGACCGCGTCGATCTCCGCGCTCCCCGTCGCGACGGCCGCCTGGTTGAGGCGGGGCACGGAGCTGGCGGTGATCTGGTCGCTGCGTCCGCCCTTGGGGGCCTGGACGGCTTCGGCCTTGGTGATCTTGCCGCCGGCGACGGTGATCCGGACCTGGACCGGGCCGTACTGCGTCTGCGCCACATCGCCCGTCAGGGTCTGCGCGTTGCCCGAGCCCTGCGCGCCGCCGGCCGAGGCCTTGGCCTTGTCGAGGGCGGACTGGAGGGACTTCTTGTAGCCGGCGCTGGTGTACGTCGCCCCGGACACGGCGTCGATGTCCGCGCTCCCCGTCGCGACGGCCGCCTGGTTGAGGCGGGGCACGGAGCTGGCGGTGATCTGGTCGCTGCGTCCGCCCTTGGGGGCCTGCACCGCCTCGGCCTGGGTGATCTTGCCGCCGTTCATGGTCAGGCGTACCTGCACCGGGCCGTACTGCGTCTGCACCGCGTCACCGGTGACCGCGCCGTTCACGCCGCCCTGCGGGGCCTGCCCGGCGGCCGCGGGTGGCAGCTGACCGCCCGCGGCCTGGGCGGAGCCCGGGTCGGAGGCCGGCTTCAGTGACAGCAGCAGCACGATCCCGGAGACGGTGGCTGCGCCGGCGAGCACGGCACGCCGGACGGGGTGAGACTTCCTCATCGTTTCTCAAGCTCCTGAAGGGCCGTTGATGTCCCGTCGCTCACATCTCGAACGACTCGTGATGGATACGGCGTGCGGGGACTCCCGCGCCGCGCAGTGCCTCGTACACCGACTGCGCGAAGCCGGGCGGCCCGCACATGAAGACGTCGTGGTCGCCGATGTCCGGGATCTTCCGCTGGAGTGACTCGGCGGAGATGTCGGGGCGTTCCCCGTCGGGGCTGTTGACCGCGTACATCAACCGCGCCCCGCGTTCGTCGGCGATCTTGGCGAGTTCGCCCCACAGGGCCAGGTCCTGGGTGCTGTTGGCCCGGTAGAGCAGCGTGATGTCCCCGGACGCGCCCGGCAGGGTCTCGAACAGGGCCCGCATCGGGGTGATGCCGACACCGCCCGCGACCAGGAGCACCTTGCCGCGGCTGCGGCGCTGCGCGGTCATCGCACCGTACGGGCCCTCCGCCCACACCTTGGTGCCGGGCGTGAGCTCGCGCAGCCGGGAGGTGTGGTCACCGATCGCCTTGACGGTGATCCGCAGCATGTCCGGGCGGGGCGCCGCCGACAGCGAGTACGGGTGCGAACTGAAGCGCATGCCGGGCGCCTTGAACCGCCAGCGGAAGAACTGGCCCGCCTCCGCGCCCATCCGGTGCAGCTTGCGCCCGCCGATCAGCACGGACACGATGCCCGGGGTCTCCTCGATGACCGCCTCGACCCGCATGCGGTGCCGCAGGTTCAGCCGGATCGGGGTGAGGATCCGGAACCACAGGACGAGCGCCGTCACCGCGCCGTACAGCCCGTACCAGAAGGTCTTCGCGGCGGGCTCGACGGCGAACTCGTTGCCGGTCGTGATCTGGTGCCAGAACGTCATGTAGACGGCCGCGTAGGTGAGCAGGTGCACGTGGTACCAGGTGTCGTACCCGATCAGACGGCGGACGCCGCCGATCGAGAGGATCCCGATGACGAACAGCAGGCCCGTGCCGATGGCGGCCTTGCCCATGTCCGGCAGCTGGTTGATGGAGTCGATCGTCTGCTGGACGATGTCGCCGAGCCCCTTGCCCGCCTGGAGGGCGTAGCCCCACATGGTGAGGAAGACGTGGGCGAGGACCAGGCAGAGCGTGTAGCGGCCGGTCATGGCGTGCCAGCGGGCGACCCGGTCGGTGCCCACCCGCCGCTCCAGCGCGGGCACCCGGGCCATCTGGAGCACCACCAGCGCCATGAGGTAGCCGGCGAGCAGGCCGGTGATCCGGCCCGCGGCCAGGATCTTGGCCGAGGTGTCCGCGAGGGACGCTGTGTTGTCCCACCACAGCCACAGCACGGCCGCCGCACCGGCCCACAGGGCGATCAGCAGCGGTACGGCCGGGGAGCGGCGCGGGCGGATGCGGCGCATCGTCTGGCGGCGGGCGGCACGGCCGCCTGCGAGCGTGGTGGTCACGGTTCCTCCGTGGGGACTTGACCCTTGGCCCACAGATACGTGCCGGGACGCGGGAGTGTTCAGCCGTGCACCGAGTCGCGTGCTTGCGGGCGTGACCGGCGGTAACCCGAACAGGTTCCCCGGCGGCCTCCCGGCCCTAGTAGCGGGTCACGGCGGTGGTCCCGGTCGCCGTCCCGACGGCGATGTGAGGGCGCCTCGCCGGGTCGGCCCAGCGGAGGATCGTCCGCATGGCGCGCTTCGGCACGGACACGCAACCGGCCGTCGCCCCGCGCCCGTTGACATGGAGGAAGATGCCCGCGCCGCGTCCCCGCACGGGACGCTCGTAGTTGAAGCCGATGACGAGCGCGTGCGCGTACCGCTCGCCGTAGGTGATCAGCTGCTCGGACTCGGCGGCCCGGCAGTCGGCCGCGCGGGGCTCGGTCCAGCGGTTGTAGGAGCGGGAGTCGTTGTCCTGGCACCACCAGGAGTCCCGGTGCACCCGGCGGTAGGTGTACGCCGTCCCGCGCGGCGCCGCCTCGATGCCGAAGGCGTACGGCAGGCCGTACAGCCCCGTGGGTGTCGTGTTCGTGCCCTGCGTGCGGGAGGCGCCCTCCACCAGCCCGTTCGCTCCGAAGCGCGCGGGCGCCGAACCCGCGCGCACCCACCGCCCGTCCTCGCGGTCCCACCAGGTGACCGTGCCCGTCGTCGAGGCCGTCCGCGGGGCCACCGCGGTGATCAGCTGGGTGCCGCCGCCCGTGTCGGCCATCCGGGCCGGCAGCGGGCGCGAGGGGGCGGGCGGCCCGGCGCCGAGCACGACGAGACAGGAGACGGCGAGGGCGACGGCACCGGGGCGCATGCCTCAGACCGTAGAGGGCGGCAGCGGCAACGGCAGCCCGGGCAGTCCGTCCAGGCTGGTCGCGATGTGCTCCTTCTTGGTGAAGTAGGCGCTGAGCGAGGCGTCGTCCTCACGGGCGAAACGCTTGCCGTGCAGGTCGCGTTCCGCCTCGTACGCCATGAAGGGCACGGCGTAGCCGCAGGTGTCGCGGATGAGTTCCGCCGTGACGACGATGATCGCGCGCAGCCCGTGCTGGGTCGGGTCGATGTCCGGGAAGTGGCCGAGCAGCTCCCCGAAACGGGGGTCGTCCCGGAAGACCGGCTCCCCGCGGCCGTGCACCCGGACGATGTTCGGCGGGCCCTGGAAGGCGCACCACATCAGGGTGATCCGCCCGTTCTCCCGCAGATGGGCGATGGTCTCGGCGTTGGAGCCGGCGAAGTCGAGGTAGGCGACGGTGTGGTCGTCGAGCACCACGAACGAGCCCTTGAGGCCCTTGGGGGAGAGGTTGACCGTGCCGTCGGCGGACAGGGGAGCGGTGGCGGTGAAGAAGACCGGCTGCGCCTCGATGAACGAGCGGAGCCGGCCTTCTATGCGCTCATGAGTTTTTCCCATGCCGCCGATTATGACGCAGGTCTTTCGACTGCCTAAAAAATGGCCCGTCCAAGGAATTGCGGGACCCGTGGCCGCCCCGGCCGGCGCTCACGCGGGGCGGCCACGGCGCCTGTCAGCTCACTTGGTGAGCGTGCAGGCGGCCAGGGAGTCCAGGCCGGCCGGCTTCTCGGCCGTGCGGCCGATGGCCGTGGCGATGCGGTTGACGGTGGAGATCCGCTTGTCCTCCAGCGGGCCGAGGATGGCGTTCTGGACGAAGTTCGGGCCGCCCTGGCCGACGGTGTCGACGAGACGCTTGTTGGCCTCCGCGACCTGGGTGTCCAGCAGCGCCAGGTTGCGGTCGACCTCGGCCTTGGCGGAGGCCGGGACCGCCGGCAGCTGGGAGGCGACGTCCGGGCAGCTGATCGTGCCGGCACCGGCGTTGCCCGCCTCGCCCGCACCCGCGTCCTCGCCGGCACCCGCGTCCTGGCCGGCACCCGCCTCCTCTCCGGCGCCCGCACCGGCCTCCGCGCCCGCGCCCGCCTCGGCACCGGCTCCTGCCTCGGCGCCCGCACCGGCCTCGGCGCCCGCACCGGCTTCCTCACCGGCGCCCGCCTCGCCACCCGCCGCCTCGCCCGCTCCGGCGCCGTCGGCGTTGAGCTGGCAGGCGGCGAAGGCCTCCAGCCCCTCCGGCTTCTCGGCGGCACGCCCGATGGCGGTCTCGATGCGGTTCAGGGCGGCGACGCGCTTGTCCTCCAGCGGGCCGAGGATGGCGTTCTGGACGAAGTTGGGCCCGCCCTGGCCGACGGTGTCGACGAGGCGCTTGTTGGCCTCCGCGATCTGCTTCTGCAGATCGCCGAGATTGCGGTCGACCTCCGCCTGCGCCGAGGCGGGGACGGCCGGCAGCTGGCCGGTGACGTCCGGGCACGTGATGGTGCCGGGACCCGCCAGCGTCCGGGCGTTCGTCGCGCCGCTGTCCGGCGTCTCCCCGGCGAGGGCGAAGCCGGCGATCACCGTGCCGGACAGTGCCACCGCGGCGGCGCCGCCGATGAAGCCGACGCGACGCTTGTTGTACTTCGGAAGAGCCCTGGACATGCGGATGCCTCACTAGGGGTCGGGGGTGTCGTCGGTGTCAAAACGCGGCGCCTGCGTTCGGCGAGAGGTACGAGTAAGCGGTTTCGCGCGTTCAAAGGATCTTCAAAGTCATCTCGGCATGGCCGGAATCAGCCGCTCGATACGGGGTGCATTGACGAATCATGCGGAGGTCTGCATAATCATGCAGGTCAGTGATCGCAGGATGAGGGGAAGAACCCGTGACCGAGCGCGTCGTACTCGCCTACTCCGGCGGTCTTGACACCTCCGTCGCCATCGGCTGGATCGCCGAGGAGACGGGCGCCGAGGTCATCGCGGTCGCGGTGGACGTCGGGCAGGGCGGCGAGGACCTGGACGTCATCCGCAAGCGCGCCCTCGCGTGCGGCGCGGTGGAGGCCGAAGTGGCCGACGCCCGGGACGAGTTCGCCGAGGAGTACTGCCTCCCGGCGATCAAGGCCAACGCCCTCTACATGGACCGCTACCCGCTGGTCTCCGCCCTGTCCCGGCCGGTGATCGTCCAGCACCTCGTCGCAGCCGCCCGCACGCACGGCGCCACCACCGTCGCCCACGGCTGCACCGGCAAGGGCAACGACCAGGTCCGCTTCGAGGCGGGCATCGCCGCCCTCGCCCCCGACCTGAAGTGCATCGCCCCGGTCCGCGACTACGCCATGACCCGCGACAAGGCCATCGCCTTCTGCGAGGACAAGGGCCTGCCGATCGCGACCACCAAGAAGTCCCCGTACTCCATCGACCAGAACGTTTTCGGCCGCGCCATCGAGACCGGCTTCCTCGAGGACATCTGGAACGCGCCGATCGAGGACATCTACGAGTACACGCAGAACCCGGCCGTCGCCCGCGAGCCCGACGAGGTGGTCATCTCCTTCAAGGAGGGCGCCCCCGTCGCCATCGACGGCAGGCCCGTCACCGTGCTCCAGGCCGTCCAGCAGCTCAACGAGCGCGCCGGAGCCCAGGGCATCGGCCGGATCGACATGGTCGAGGACCGCCTCGTCGGCATCAAGTCGCGTGAGGTGTACGAGGCTCCGGGCGCGATCGCCCTGATCACCGCCCACCAGGAGCTGGAGAACGTCACCGTCGAGCGCGAACTCGCCCGCTACAAGCGGGGCGTCGAACAGCGCTGGAGCGAGCTGGTCTACGACGGCCTGTGGTTCTCCCCGCTCAAGCGCGCTCTCGACGGCTTCGTCAACGAGGCGAACCAGTACGTCACCGGCGACATCCGGATGACCCTGCACGGCGGCCGCGCGGTCGTCACCGGCCGGCGCTCCGAGCAGTCGCTGTACGACTTCGACCTCGCCACCTACGACACGGGCGACACCTTCGACCAGTCCGCCGCCAAGGGATTCATCGACATCTACAGCCTGTCGTCGAAGATCGCGGCACAGCGTCAGCTGCGGGCGTAGCAGGACGGGAACCAGGCGTGGGCATATAAAGGTCCGCGTCACATCCAAAACCTCTCTAGGAGCAACGCAAGTGAGCAGCAACAGCGGTGACGTACGGCTCTGGGGCGGCCGTTTCGCCGACGGTCCCGCCGAGGCCCTGGCCAAGCTGTCCGCGTCCGTCCACTTCGACTGGCGGCTCGCGCCGTACGACATCGCCGGTTCGCGTGCGCACGCGCGCGTGCTCCACAAGGCGGGGCTGCTCACCGAGGACGAGCTGACCCGGATGATCGCCGGGCTCGACCAGCTGGAGGCGGACGTCGCCGACGGCTCCTTCGTGGGCACCATCGCCGACGAGGACGTGCACACCGCCCTGGAGCGCGGCCTGCTGGAGCGGCTCGGCCCCGACCTCGGCGGCAAGCTGCGCGCGGGCCGCTCCCGCAACGACCAGGTCGCCACCCTGTTCCGCATGTACCTGCGCGACCACGCCCGTGTCATCGGCGGCCTGATCGCCGAGCTCCAGGACGCGCTGATCGGCCTCGCCGAGGCCCACCCGGACGTGGCGATGCCCGGCCGCACGCACCTCCAGCACGCCCAGCCGGTCCTGTTCGCGCACCACGTCCTGGCCCACGTGCAGTCCCTGTCCCGGGACGCGGAGCGGCTGCGCCAGTGGGACGCGCGCACGGCGGTGTCGCCCTACGGCTCGGGTGCGCTGGCGGGCTCCTCCCTGGGCCTGGACCCGGAGGCGGTCGCGAAGGACCTCGGCTTCGAGCACGGCAGCTCCGGCAACTCCATCGACGGCACGGCGTCGCGCGACTTCGTCGCCGAGTTCGCGTTCATCACGGCGATGATCGGCGTCAACCTCTCCCGGATCGCCGAGGAGGTCATCCTCTGGAACACGAAGGAGTTCTCCTTCGTGACCCTGCACGACGCGTTCTCGACGGGCTCGTCGATCATGCCGCAGAAGAAGAACCCGGACATCGCCGAGCTGGCCCGCGGCAAGTCCGGCCGCCTGATCGGCAACCTGACGGGCCTGCTGGCCACGCTCAAGGCCCTCCCGCTCGCGTACAACCGCGACCTCCAGGAGGACAAGGAGCCGGTGTTCGACTCCATCGACCAGCTGGAGATCCTGCTCCCGGCCTTCACCGGCATGATGGCCACGCTCACGGTCCACCGCGAGCGCATGGAGGAACTGGCCCCCGCCGGCTTCTCCCTCGCCACGGACATCGCCGAGTGGCTGGTCAAGCAGGGCGTCCCGTTCCGCGTCGCCCACGAGGTGGCCGGCGAGTGCGTGAAGGTCGCCGAGGGCGAGGGCAAGGAACTGGACGAGCTGACGGACGAGCAGTTCGCCAAGATCTCCTCCCACCTCACCCCGGAGGTCCGCTCGGTCCTGAACGTCCCGGGCGCCCTGGCCTCCCGCAACGGCAGGGGCGGCACGGCCCCGAGCGCGGTGGCGATCCAGCTGGCAGAGGTCAAGGCCGATGTGGCGGCTCAGCACTCCTGGGCGACGGCACGGCAAGGATCCTGAGGGGCGCGGGGAACTGCGCGACAAGCCACAGACTCCCCGCACTCGCCGAAGACACAGCAGGCCCCGAGCTCTGAGGCGAAGGTCATCCCGAGGGTTACGTTGGTCGAAAGCCACAGCCGACCGAACGGAGCCCCCGGATGCCCTTCGCCCGCCTGGCCCATGCGACAACCCCCACCTGCCACATCGGCCTCGGCCTCGCCGCCGTCGGACGCCCCGGCTACATCAACCTCGGCCGAGACGAAGACCTCGGAGACGACCGCAGCGTCGAGACGCTGCGCAACCGCACACACGAACTCCTGGACGCCGCCTACGCACAGGGCGTCCGCTATTTCGACGCCGCCCGCTCCTACGGCCGCTCGGAAGAGTTCCTCGCCGACTGGCTGAACGCGAGGCCCGGCCTCGACGACATCGTCGTCGGCAGCAAGTGGGGCTACACCTACACCGCCGACTGGTCCACCGACGCCGAGACGCACGAGGTCAAGGACCACACGCTCGCCACCTACGAACGGCAGCGCGCCGAGAGCGACGCCCTGCTCGGCGACCGGCTCGACCTCTACCAGATCCACTCGGTGACCCCGGACAGCCCGGCCCTCACCGACAAGGAACTGCACGCGAAGCTCGCGGAGGCCGCCGCCCAGGGACTCACCATCGGCTTCTCCACCAGCGGCCCCGCCCAGGCGGAGGCCATCCGCGCCGCCCTCGCCGTGACCGTCGACGGCGAACCCCTCTTCCGTACCGTCCAGTCGACGTACAACGCGCTGGAGACCTCCGCCGCGCCCGCCCTCGCCGAGGCCCACGACGCCGGACTCACCGTGATCGTCAAGGAGGCCATGGCCAACGGCCGGCTCGCCGGGCCGCAGGCGCCGGACGTCCTCCGGCAGATCGCCGAGGAGACCGGGCTGGGCTGCGACGCCGTCGCCCTGGCGGTGGTCCTGCGGCAGCCCTGGGCCGGAGTCGTCCTCTCCGGCGCGGCCACCGCCAACCAGCTCGCCTCCAACCTGCACGCGGCGGTCGTCGACCTCGACGACGACCAGCTGACCCGCCTGGCCACGCTGGCCGAGGCACCGCAGGCCTACTGGGAGCGGCGCGGGCAGCTGCCCTGGCACTGATACCCACACTCCCGAGCGACAGCCGTGAGTCACGCATGCCCAGCATGAGACATTGATGTCTCATATGGGGTACGGTTGTCTCATGGCTGTCGATCCTGACCACGTGCTGCGCAGCGCCGCGGCGCTGCTGACCCACAAAGCCACCGCGACCATGGACGAGGTCGCCAAGGCCGCCGGGATCAGCCGCGCCACGCTGCACCGCCACTTCGCCGGGCGGGACGCCCTCGTCCGAGCGCTGGAGTCGCTGGGCATCGCCGAGTGCGAGGCCGCGCTGGACGCCGCCCGGCTCGACGAGGGCACGGCGAGCGAGGCCGTGCGCCGACTGGTCGGGGCCATCGAGCCCGCCGCCGGACTGCTCGGGTTCCTCTACACCGAGAACCAGCTCTTCGAGGGCGAGGAGCAGAACCCCGGCTGGACCCTGATCGACGACCGGATCTCCGCCCTGTTCCGGCGCGGCCAGCTCAGCGGCGAGTTCCGCATCGACCTCACGCCGGCCTGGCTCACCGAGGCGCTCTACGGCCTGCTGGCCTCCGGCGCCTGGATGGTGCAGAGCGGCAAGGGCGCCCCCAAGGACTTCCAGCACATGATCGTCGAGCTGCTGCTCGGCGGCGCACTCCGGAGAGAGGAATCATGACCAGCACCCTGCAGCCGGCCGAGACGGCCGAGGCGGTGAAGCGCCCGGGCCGCTGGCTCGCGCTCGGCGTACTCGTCCTCGCCGTGCTGCTGGTGGCCGTCGACGCGACCGTCCTCGGTCTCGCGACCCCCTACATCAGCGAGGACCTGAAGCCCTCCGGCACGCAGCTGCTGTGGATCGGCGACGTGTACTCGTTCGTCATCGCGGGTCTGCTCGTCTCCATGGGCAGCCTCGGCGACCGCATCGGCCGCAAGCGGATCCTGCTCGTCGGGGCCACGGCGTTCGGCGCGATATCCGTGCTCAACGCCTACGCCACGACACCCGAGATGATGATCGTGGCGCGGGCGCTGCTCGGCGTCGCCGGCGCGACCCTGATGCCGGCCACGCTCGCCCTGATCCGCAATCTCTTCCACGACCCGCGCGAACGCAGTCTCGCCGTCGGCATCTGGGGCGCCACCGCCTCCGCCGGTACGGCCGTCGGGCCGATCGTCGGCGGGTTCCTGCTGGAGCACTTCTGGTGGGGCTCGGTCTTCCTGATCAACCTGCCCGTGATGGCCGTCCTGGTCCTCGTCGGCATCAAGCTGCTGCCCGAGTCGCGCACGGCGAACCCCGGTCCCTGGGACCTGGTCAGTGTCGTGCTCTCGCTGGTCGGCATGGTCGGTGTGGTGTACGCGGTCAAGGAGGCCGCCGCACACGGCTTCGCGTGGAGCACCCTGGCCGCGGGCCTGCTGGGTGCCGCCGCCCTCTACGGCTTCGTGCGCCGCCAGCTCACGCTTCCGGCCCCGCTGCTGGACATGCGGCTGTTCCGCCACCGCGGCTTCAGCGGTGCGGTGCTGGCTGACCTGCTGACCATCCTGGGCCTGTCCGGGCTGGTGTTCTTCCTCTCCCAGTACCTGCAACTCGTCCAGGGCAGGCGCCCGTTCGAGGCGGGCCTGGCGGAGCTGCCCGCCGCGGTCGGCGCGGTGGTGGCCGGTCTGCTCGCGGGACGTGCGGCCCGGCGCTACTCGGTGCGGGCCGTCGTCTCCGGGGGGCTCGCGGCGATCGGCCTCGCCCTGGCCGCGCTCACGGTGATCGACCAGTCCACCGGCTACCCGTTGCTCGGGGCCGCGCTGCTGGTGGTCGGTGTCGGAGCCGGTTTCTCGTTCACCGTGACCGCCGACGTGATCCTCTCCAGCGTGCCCAAGGAGCAGGCGGGTTCGGCGTCCGCCGTGTCCGAGACGGCGTACGAACTCGGCGCGGCCCTCGGCATCGCCGTGCTCGGCTCGATCGTGACCGGCGTCTACAGCGACTTCACCGGCCCGGCGGGCACACCGGCCGCGGCCCACGAGTCACTGGGGGGCGCCGTCGAGGCGGCCGGGAGCATGCCCGCCCACACCTCCGCCGTGATGCTGGACGCGGCCCGCACGTCCTTCGTGGACGGCTTGGCGCTGGCGGCGGGGGCAGGCGCGGCGGTACTGCTCGCCGCGGCGGTGGCGGCATGGTTCATGCTGCGCGGCCAACGGCTCGACAGCCGGCCTTGAGGGGCGCGGGGCCGTACCTGCGAAGCCTGCGGGGATGTACCTGTGAAGCCCTGTGGGGCTGTACCAGTGAAGCCCTGCGGGGCCGTACCTGAGAGGCCGAACGGCGCTACGCGGCCTCTTTGGCCTTGCTCGCGTACATGTCCACGTACTCCTGCCCGGACAGCCGCATGACCTCGCTCATCACCGAGTCGGTCACAGCGCGCAGCACGTACCGGTCCCGGTCCATCCCCTCGTAGCGGGAGAACTCCATCGCCTCACCGAACCGGACCGTGACCTTCCCCGGCCGCGGCAGCCCCGCCCCGCCCGGCTGAAGCCGGTCCGTGCCGATCATCGCGAACGGCACCACCGGGGCCCCGGTCATCAGCGTGAGCCGGGCGATCCCGGTACGCCCCCGGTACAGCCGGCCGTCGGGCGAGCGCGTGCCCTCCGGGTAGATACCGAAGACCTTGCCCTCCTCCAGCACCCGGCGCCCGGTCATCAGCGCGGCGACCCCGCCCCGGCCACCGTCACGGTCCACGGGGATCATGCCGACGCCGGTGAAGAACCAGGCCATCAGCCGGCCCTTGAAGCCCTTCCCGGTCACGTACTCGTCCTTGCCGATGAAGAAGACCTGACGGTCGCAGACCAGCGGCAGGATCATCGAGTCGATGAACGTCAGGTGGTTGCCGGCCAGGATGACCGGACCGTCGCCGGGAATGTGCTCCGCACCTTCCACCTGAGGGCGGAACATCAGGCGCATGATCGGGCCGAGCACTGCCTTGATGAGCGCGAAGCGGGACAACGGACCCTCCGGTGTCAAGGATTCTGTATGAGTCTGTGCAGGTGAGGACGATACTCGCGGCGCGGGGGATCGCGCACATCGGGCACGGCGACTTAACCGAGGTCTTACGTCCTGTTGACGCGTGTTTACCTGCGGTGACGCGCCGGGGACGATGCGTGACCCGACCGTCTCGTGTGACGGACGTCGCTCCGCGGGCGTATCGGACGCGTTCCCAGAACCGCGGCACCGAATCGCCGGGACGCCACGGACCCGACGCGCCGCCCACATGCCGCCGACGAGCCGTCAGTTCGCCGCCCCCACCAGCCACTACGACATCCGTCGTCACCCGCGTGTTCCGCCCGGCGTCTCCCACTCGTCATGTACGCGCCCGTACGATCGGCCCGCACGGACGAGCTCACGGCAGGGAGGGCGCTCATGGGAACGCAGAGGCCGAACGAGGAAGCGAGCGGGACCGGACGGCGGGCCCTGCTCGGCGCGGCGGTCCTCGGTGCCGGGGGAGCGGTCCTCGGCATGACCGGCACGGCGAGAGCCGACAGCACCCGGGCCGGCGGGGGACAGGGCGGGAGCGGCGGGCTGAAGAGCCTGCCCAAGCCGACGATCGTCGGCCACCGCGGGGCCAGCGGCTACCGCCCGGAGCACACCTTCGGCTCGTACCAGCTGGCCCTCGACCTGGGCGCCGACATCGTCGAGGCGGGCGACCTGGTGCCGACGAAGGACGGTCACCTCGTCTGCCGTCACGAGCCGGAGATCGGCGGCACCACGGACGTCGCCGACCACCCGGAGTTCGCCGACCGCAAGAAGACCAAGGTCCTCGACGGCGCGTCCACCACCGGCTGGTTCACCGAGGACTTCACGCTCGCCGAGCTGAAGACCCTGCGGGCGATCGAGCGCATCCCGGCCAACCGCCCGCACAACACCCTCTACAACGGCCGCTGGGAGATCCCCACCTTCGAAGAGGTCCTGAAGTGGCAGGACGAGCAGACCCGCGCACGCGGCAAGCAGGTGTGGATCTACCCCGAGCTCAAGCACCCCACGTACTTCCGCAAGCAGGGCCTCCCCCTGGAGGAGCGGGTCGCCAAGCTGCTGCGCAAGCACCGCAAGGACCGGCGCACCTCCCCGGTCATCATCCAGTCCTTCGAGCCGACCAGCATCGAGCGCCTCAACAAGCTCGTCGACAACCCCCTGGTCGTCCTGCTGTCCTCGGCGGACAGCCGCCCCTGGGACTTCGTCGAGACGGGCGACCCGCGCACCGTCGCCGACCTGGTCAAGCCGGCCGGCCTGCGGGAGATCGCCTCCTACGCGCAGGGCATCGGCCCGACCCTGGACCTGGTCATCCCGCGCGACGCCAAGGGCAACCTCACCCAGCCGACGACACTCGTCCGGGACGCCCACAAGGTGGGTCTGATCCTGCACCCCTGGACGCTGCGCAACGAGAACCCCTTCCTGCCCGCGAACTTCCGCAAGGGCACGGACGCGGACGCCTACGGTGACGTCTTCGGCGCGTACAAGGCGTACTTCGCGACCGGTATCGACGGCGTCTTCACCGACCAGCCCGACACGGGCGTGCTGGCCCGCGAGGACTTCGTCGGCGACTGAGCGTCAACCTCTGAGTTCACACCCCTCGGTCGGGTGAGCTTCGGCCGCCCGGGCAACCCACGGCCCGGGCGGTCGCGTCGCTCCGCATATGACGCCCGACCTGGTCTCCGCCCTGCGCCCGCTGCTCACCGCCGAGGCCTCCGCGGAGGCATATGCCGCCGGAGTCGACGAGGGCGACCTGGAGCAGGCGGTCTGGCTCCGTCTGCTGGAGCGCCTCGACGCCGAGGGCCCGCCGCTCGACCCGCAGGAGTGGCTCCGCCGGGCCGTCCGCTCGGAAGTGCGCCGCACCCGCCGTACCGGCCGCCTCGAACGGCCGTACGTCGTCGAACCGGTCGACGACGGCGACGACGGACCCGAACAGCTCGCCCTCGCCGCGGCCCGTGGCCGTGCCCTGCGCGCGGCCGTACGCCGCCTCCCGGGCCGCTGCCCCCGCCTGATGGAGGCCCTGCTCTCTCCCGAAGACCTGACATACCGGGAAATCGCAGGGGAGTTGGGTA
Source organism: Streptomyces sp. NPDC016851 (assembly GCF_055562795.1). Lineage (NCBI taxonomy): Bacteria > Bacillati > Actinomycetota > Actinomycetes > Kitasatosporales > Streptomycetaceae > Streptomyces > Streptomyces sp. NPDC016851. The sequence goes on along the minus strand of NZ_JBVHEP010000024.1, from coordinate 25,999 downwards.
TCTCACAGGGGAGTCTTGGCCCGGAACGTTCCAGATGCCTGGGATGTCTGCGGAGATTACTCACGCCGGAGGTTGCGGCCCGCTGAGGACGGGGATAGGAGTGAGGAACGACAGGTGATCAGATGAGCGGGAGGCGTGCGCACATGGGCATGAGCGTGACCATCTCTGCGGCGACCGAGCAGGACGCGGAGCAGATCTTCAGGCTGCAGTACCTGTGTTTCCAGTCGGAGGCGGCGCTGTACGGGAACTACCGCATCGACCCGCTCGTCCAAACCCTCGACTCGGTCCGCGAGGAGGTCGCCCGCGACTGCGTCTTCGTGGCCCGGCTCGGCGACGAGGTCGTCGGCTCGGTGCGCGGCTCGGTCACCGAGGACGGCGCCGCCGCGATCGGCAAGCTCTGCGTCCACCCCCGCCTCCAGGGGCACGGCATCGGCGCCCGCCTGCTCCGAGCGGCCGAAGCGGCCCTCGCCGACCAGCACGGCGCCACCCGCTTCCGCCTCCACACCGGCCACCGCAGCGAGGGACACCTCCGCCTCTACCGCAAGGTCGGCTACGAAACGGTGGGCACGTCCCAGGGCGCGGACGGCGTACCGATGATCGTCCTGGAGAAGCCGGTCAGTACCTACGCGGCGACGGCTTAGTGATGCCCTAAGGGGCGCGGGGAACTGCGCGACCAGCCACATACGGCCCGCACACGCCCACGCCCCTCAGCCCGCGTCCCCCTGCCGCGCACGCGACCGCCGCAGCCAGTAGATCGCCGACACCGGCAACAGAACCGGGATGAACAGATACCCCATCCCGAAGTCCGACCACACGGTCGCGTCCGGAAACGCCGACGGCTCGACCAGCGTCCACGTCCCCACCGTCAGCACACCCACCAACTCCGCGACACAACACACAAGCGCAACCCGCCGGGCCGTCTCCCCACCCCGCACCAGCGAGTACGTGATGAACCCGTACACGACACCCGCCACCGCCGACAGCGAGTACGCGAGCGGCGCCCGGTCGAACTCCGTCGCGATCTGATACGCGGACCGCGACACCGCGCCCACGACCATCACGCCGTACAGCCACACCAGCAGCGTGCCGGGCCCACTGGTCAGCCGCCGCCGGCTCACCTCAGCCTCCCCAGATGTCATAGAGCCGCACCTCCAGCACAGCCAGCACCACACCGCCGGCCGCGACCGTCACCGAACCCCACCGGGTGCGCTCGGCCAGCGACATGAACCCCGCCGCCGGGACACACGCGAAGGCCCCGAGCAGGTACGCCACGAAGATCGTCGTGCCCTGCTCCGGCTTCTCGCCCTGCGCCAGCAGCACGATCCCCACCACCAGCTGGACCAGCGTCAGCAGGGTGACCACGGCCATCCCGATGAAGTGCCAGTCCTTCGTCGGCTGGTCACGGTAGGCGGCCCAGCCGCACCAGGCGGCGAGCAGCAGCGCGGCGACACCGGTCACCAGCGTCAGGGCATCAAGCATGCTGCGACCTTATTACGGCCGAAAAGGCCCGGTGCCTGCGGCCCTGGCCTGCACCGTAGGGTCGAGGGCATGAAGATCCACGCGCACGCCCTGCTGTTCGACAACGACGGAACCCTGGTCTCCTCCCTCGCCTCGGTGGACCGCTGCTGGACGCGGTGGGCCACGGAGTACGGGATCACGGCCGAGGAGTTCGCCCGGGTCGAGCTGCACGGCCGGCCGGCCGCCGAGATAGCCGCCGACCTGCTGCCCGCCGACGTGGTGCCGCAAGCCGTCGCGCGGATCGAGGACCTCGAGGTGGAGGACGTGCCGGCCGGCGGGGTGCACCTGCTGCCGGGGACCCGCGCCTTCCTCGACGCCCTGCCCGCCGAGCGCTGGGCCGTCGTCACCTCCGCCACCCGGCGGCTGGCCGAGGCCCGGCTCGACGCCGTCGGCATCCTGCCCAAGACGCTCGTCGCCGCCGACGACGTCACCCACGGCAAGCCCGACCCCGAGCCCTATCTGCTCGCCGCCCGCACCCTCGGCGTCGACCCCGCCCGGTGTGTCGTCTTCGAGGACGCCCCCGCGGGCCTGACGGCCGGCCGCGCCGCCGGCATGACCACCGTGGCGTTGACCACAACCCACCAGGCCCACGAGCTCCAGGCCGACCTGGTGGTCGAGAACCTCTCCGCCCTGTCCGCACTGGTCACCGAGCAGGGTGTCGAGATCTCCCTGCGCGGCTGACGGACGACGGCGGATCCCGGCCCCTGTCCACCGCTGTCCAGCATCCGGACAGCGGCGGCCGGTCAGGACCGTACGCGTGTTTTACTGACGGCATGACCACGACGAGCGACCGCATCCCCGCGACCGAGGCGACCATGACGCCCGGTGCTCGTTGTATGTGTCGAATGTGCGCCTTCTAGAGGGCCCCCGCACCACCCCCTGAGCTCGCGCCCCGAAGCGAGACCGCGGCATGTCCGCACGCCCTGAGCCGTGCGTGACACCAAGCCGCCCGCGCACATGTTCTCCCCGGTTCCACGCCTCAGCGAGAACCGTGTCGCGTCCCTGAACGAATGCCTCTGTGCCCGGGCACACCCACGCCCGCGCACTCGACAGTGACGGAAACCCACGTGATCACCACAACGGACCTGACCAAGGTCTACCGTTCGCGCGGCCGCGAGGTCACCGCCCTGGACGGCGTCGACCTGCACGTCCGCGAAGGCGAGGTGTACGGCGTCATCGGCCAGTCCGGCGCCGGCAAGTCCTCGCTCATCCGCTGCGTCAACCTCCTGGAACGGCCCACCTCCGGCACCGTGACGGTCGCCGGGCAGGACCTCACCGCCCTGGCCGGCCGCGGCCCGCGCGCCGGAAGGGAACTGCGGCAGGCGCGCAGCCGGATCGGCATGGTCTTCCAGCACTTCAACCTGCTGTCCTCCCGGACCGTCCAGGACAACGTCGAACTGCCGCTGGAGATCCTCGGTAAGTCCGGGCAGGAACGCTCCCGCAAGGCGCTGGAACTGCTCGACCTGGTCGGCCTCGCCGACAAGGCGAAGGCCTACCCGGCGCAGCTCTCCGGCGGCCAGAAGCAGCGCGTCGGCATCGCCCGCGCCCTGGCCGGCGACCCGAAGGTGCTGCTGTCCGACGAGGCCACCAGCGCCCTCGACCCGGAGACCACCCGCTCGATCCTGGCGCTGCTGCGCGACCTGAACCGGCAGCTCGGCCTGACCGTCCTGCTCATCACGCACGAGATGGACGTCGTGAAGTCGGTCTGCGACTCCGCCGCGCTCATGGAGGACGGCCGCATCGTCGAATCCGGCACGGTCAGCGAGCTCCTGGCCACCCCCGGCTCCGAACTGGCCGCCGCGCTGTTCCCGCTCGACGGCGAGGCCTCCGGCGAGGACCGCACCGTCGTCGACGTCACCTTCCAGGGCGAGAGCGCGACCCAGCCCGTCATCTCGCAGCTCGCCCGGACCTACAACATCGACATATCGATCCTCGGCGCGGCCATCGACACCGTCGGCGGTCTCCAGGTCGGCCGGATGCGCATCGAACTGCCCGGCCGCTACGAGGACAACGTCGTGCCGATCGGCTTCCTGCGCGAAAAGGGTCTGCAGATCGACGTGCCGGGCCGCGAGTCCGCGCTGGTGAAGGAGGGCGTCAAGTGACCTGGTCCGAGATGCAGCCCCTGCTGGAGCAGGCGTGTTGGGACACGCTCTACATGGTCGGCTGGTCCACGCTCATCGCCGTCGTCGGCGGACTGCCGCTCGGGATCCTGCTGGTCCTGACCGACCGCGGCGGCCTGCTCCAGAACCTCGCCGCCAACAAGGTCATCGGGCAGATCGTGAACATCGCCCGCTCCCTGCCGTTCATCATCCTGATGGTCGCGCTGATGACCTTCACCCGCTGGATCACCGGCACCACCATCGGCCGCGAGGCCGCCATCGTGCCGCTCGCCATCGGCGCCATCCCCTTCTTCGCGCGGCTGGTCGAGACGGCCGTCCGCGAGGTGGACCACGGACTCGTCGAGGCCGTGCAGGCCATGGGCGGCAACACCTGGACCGTCGTCCGCAAGGTCCTCGTCCCCGAGTCCCTGCCGTCGCTGATCTCCAGCACCACCACCACGATCGTCGCCCTCATCGGCTACTCCGCCATGGCGGGCACCGTCGGCGCAGGCGGCCTCGGCGACATCGCCATCCGCTACGGCTACCAGCGCTTCGAGACCCAGCTGATGTGGATCACCGTCGCGATCCTCGCCGTCGTCATCTCGGTCATCCAGTTCGCCGGCGACTACGCGGCCCGCTCCCTGCACCGCCGCGGCGCCCACTCGGGCCCCGCCCCGAAACTGCGGCTGCTCAAAGCCGCCTCCTGAACTCCCCGTTCACCCATGACGGGGTCGCACCACGCAAGGTCATAAGGAAAGGCACTTTTCGTGCGTAACACCGCCAAGATCACCACCGCCGTTCTCGCCGCCGGAGCCCTCACCCTCGGGCTCAGCGCTTGCGGCGCGGGCAACTCCGGCTCCGACGGACCCCTGATCGTCGCCGCGAGCCCCGTCCCGCACGCCGAGATCCTCACCTACGTCAAGGACAACCTGGCGAAGAAGGAGGGCCTGGACCTCCAGGTCAAGGAGTTCACCGACTACGTCACGCCGAACACGGCGACGCAGGACGGCTCCGTGGGCGCCAACTACTTCCAGAACAAGCCGTACCTCGACGACTTCAACAAGAAGAACGGCACCGACATCGTGCCCGTCGTCACGGTGCACCTGGAGCCGCTCGGCCTCTACTCCCACAAGGCCAAGAAGGCCGACGACCTCAAGAGCGGTGCGACCGTCGCCATCCCCAACGACACGGTGAACGAGGCCCGCGCCCTCAAGCTCCTCGCCGCAAACGGGCTCATCACCCTCAAGGCGGGCGTCGGCAACGAGGCGACCCCCTCCGACATCACCAAGAACCCGAAGAAGCTCAAGTTCAAGGAGCTGGAGGCGGCCCAGACGCCGCGCTCCCTCGACGACGTGGACGCCGCCGTCGTCAACGGCAACTACGCCATCGAGTCCGACCTCAAGCCGTCGAAGGACGCCCTCGTCCTGGAGTCCCCGAAGAACAACCCCTACGGCAACTTCCTCGCCGTGAAGAAGGGCCAGGAGAAGGACCCGCGCGTGAAGAAGCTCGCGAAGCTCCTCACCTCGCCCGAGGTGAAGAAGTTCATCCAGGACAAGTACGCCGGCTCCGTGCTCGCCTCCTTCTGAGCGCACGCCCGGCACCCGCCCCGCAGGGGGTCCTCCCTCACCCGGTGGGGGAGGACCCCGTGGTGCGGAGCAGTGCTTTCATGCTGCATGCTGGGCAGTTCAGCAGGCCCTGAAGGTTCACCGAAGGTTACGGAGCGGCGCATGACGAGCACCTTTCCCAACGTCTCCATCAGCACGGAGCGGTTGGTCCTGCGCCCCTTCGAGGAGCCGGACGTCCCATCGTTCGCCGACATGATGAACGACGAGCTCGTCACCGCCTGGACCACCGTCCCGCACCCCTACACCGAGGCCCACGCGCGCTCCTGGATCACCGAACAGGCCCCCGCCGAACGGGCCGAGGGCCGCGGCATCGTCTTCGCCGTCACCGAGTTCCTCACCCAGCGCCTCGTCGGCGTCGTCCACCTCCGGAACACCGACTGGCGGATCCGCTCCAGCGAGATCTCCTACGTCATCGCTCCCTGGGCCCGCGGCGAGGGCTACGCCTCCGAGGCGGCGCTCATCACCGCGCAGTGGCTCTTCAACGACCAGAAGTTCGAGCGCCTGGAACTGCGCACCCCGGCCGACAACACCGCCTCCCAGCAGGTGGCCCAGAAGATCGGCTGCATCAGCGAGGGAGTGCTGCGCGGCGCCTGGATAGCCCGGGCACGGAGGGACGACGGCGCGTGGACCGAGGTACGCACCGACCTGATCGTCTGGAGCCTGCTCCCCGAGGACCTCGACGGCGTGGGAGACCAGCTGCCCGGCGGCTTCACGTCCTTCGGCGACTGGAACTGACGCCGGCGACCGGAAACCGACCGGAACGGACCGGAACGGACACCGCGCGCGACGGCACCGCCGTCCCCTCCACCGGCTTCACCGGGTACTCTCACGGAGCCCGCACGCGGGCAGCTCATCACACGGCACAGCCGACCTGACACAGACGACCTGCGCAAACCTCTGGAGACTGACGACGATGGCCGACCGGGTCACGGTGATCGGCTGGGACGGTTCGCCGCTGACCGCCGCGGCACGCGCCGCCCTGGGTGCCGCCACGCTCGTTGCGGGCGCCGCCCACCACCTGGCGCTCCCCGAGGTACCCGCCGGCGCCGAGCGCATCCGCCTCGGCAGCGTCGCACTCGCCGCCCGCCGCATCGCCGCCCACCGCGGCACGGCCGTCGTGCTCGCCGACGGCGACCCCGGCTTCTTCGGTGTCGTCCGCACCCTGCGCGCCCCCGAGTTCGGCCTCGAAGTGGAGGTCGTCCCCGCCGTCTCCTCGGTCGCCGCCGCCTTCGCCCGCGCCGGCATGCCCTGGGACGACGCACAGGTGGTCGTCGCACACCGACGCACCCTGCGCCGCGCGGTGAACGTGTGCCGCGCCCACACCAAGGTGGCGGTTCTCACCTCACCCGGCGCCGGACCCGCCGAACTCGGCCTGCTCCTCGAAGGAGTCCACCGCTCCTTCGTCATCTGCGAGGAACTCGGCACCGCGCACGAGCGGGTCAGCGTTGTCACCTCCGAGAAGGCCGCCGACTTCACCTGGCGCGACCCCAACGTCGTCATCGTCCTCGGCGGCCCGGCCGGACCCGGCACCACGGGGGAGAGCGGCGGCTGGATCGCCGGCCGCGACCCGTCCGCCGGACCGCGCGGCTGGTCCCTGCCCGCCGAGGCGTACGGCGGTGACCTCGGCGAGGGCGAGACCCAGCTGCTGCGCGCCTCCCAACTCGCCCGTCTCGGACCGCGTGTCGGCGACCTCGTGTGGGACATCGGCTGCGGCAGCGGCGCCTTCGCCGTCGAGGCCGCGCGCGCCGGCGCCGCCGTCCTCGCCGTCGACAGCGACCGGGCGGCCTGCGCCCGCACCGACGCGGCCGCCCGGCGCCTCGGCGTCCAGCTCCAGATCGTGCACGGCACCGCCCCGCACGTCCTGGAGGACCTCCCCGAACCCGACGTCGTCCGTGTCGGTGGCGGGGGAGCGGCCGTCGTCTCGGCCGTCGCCGACCGCCGCCCGCAGCGCATCGTCACGCACGCGGCCACCCGGGACGCCGCCGAACTCATCGGCCGGGACCTGACGGAGCACGGCTACGGCGTCGAGTGCGCCCTGCTCCAGTCCGTCGAACTCGACACCCGGGCCTGGACGGAGAAGGAACGGAGCGTCGCGTTCCTGCTCAGCGGGGTGCTGCCCCGCCGCAGCGGCTGACACCGCCGCCGTCCCCGTGATCGGGTTGTCGTACTGCGCGCGGTAGGCTGGCCGATCGCTGCACCGCACGCGGACGTCCGGCAGTTCGTCGGCCAATGTCCGGAAAACCCGCCCGTTTTGGGGGGTGTGTGGTACGGCAGAACCGGAGGACGCGCAACGTGGCGCAGTCCACAGCGGAACCGTCGCGGATCAACGTGCCGTGACGGTGCTTCGGCCGCAACAATGCCAGTGAGTGGCTTTGTCGCCTTTTACGGCGGGCCGTTCGTGCCGCTGGGGACGCACGCTCGTTCTTCACTACGGGGCGGTCGGTGCGCCGTTCCGGGTGAGCTGGTCGTAGGAGCACTAACCGATGGGCGAGGGGTACGCATGACCGACACCGGCCAGGTCCCGGGCGAGGGACTGCCGGAGAGCGCAGGCATGGTGGAACAGCCGGGCGCCCCCGCGCACGGTGCGTACGCCTACCTCTCCGAGGACACCGTCGAGGACGAGGACCTGCTGTTGCCGGGCTCGCATGGCGCCTGGGGCAACGAGGTCGCCCCGCCCGCGCCGGAGCCGGTCGTCGAGGCCGTGCACCAGCCGGGCCCGCACGAGATCTCCGGCCGCGACAGCGGCTCGGTCGACCTCGGCGGCGTCCGCCTGCCCGACCCGCCGCCGATTCCGCCCATCACCCCGCGCCGACCGCTGCACCTCGGCCCGCCCCTGCCCGACAGTTCCGCCAGCCCGGTCCGCTCGCTCGCCGACCGCGGCCCGGCAGAAGCGCCGGCACGACAGCCCGCGGGCGCGGCGCCCGGCCCCGAGTACCTCGACGCCCCGCGCGCCCCTGAGGCGCCCGCGCCGGCCGCCGCGCCCTGGGGCGCGCAAGTTCCGGCCCAGGCCCCGGTGAGCGCCGGGGCGGCGCCTGCGGAAACGGTTGTTCCGGCAGCGGAGCAGGCGGGCACGGCCCAGGCCGTCGCCACCGGCGTCGCCCCGGAGCCGGCGTCGGCGCCTGCGGCAGCGACAGCCCCGGCCGGGTCGGCGCAGGGGGCTTACGCGGAGCAGCCGGTGCAGCAGGCTGCCTACGCAGAGCAGCCCGCGCAGGGTGCGACGCTGCCGGGCGAGGTCGCCGGTGCGCCGGTGGCTACCGGCGAGCCGGAGCAGGCCGTTCCCGCTGAGGGTGCGGCTGAGCCCGGGGGCGCTGGTGAGCCCGCTGGTGTGAGCGGTGGCCCGGATGGTGGGCCGGTGGCCGTGACCGTGGCCGAGCCCGTGCAGGGCGCGGCGGTTGAGGCCGAGCCGGCTGGTGCAGGTGACGGTCCGGTGGGTGAGCCGGTGGTCGCGGCGGAGCCGGAGCAGGGTGAACCCGAGCAGGGCGCGGGTGTTGTGGGCGATCCCGCCGGCGCGGGCGTCGCACCGGACGTCGGCCAGGAGGCCGCCGTGGCCGAGGCCGTGGCCGCTTCGCAGCCGGTTCCGGAGGATGCGCCGGCGCCGGTCGTGGACGGTTCCGGCCAGGACGGTGAACCGGTGCTCGCCGAGGGTGCTCACGACGTACCCGGGCCGGCTGCCGCCGACGCACCCGCCGACGGTGTTGAGCAGGCCCCGGCTTCTGCCCCTGCCTCTGCCCCTGCCCCGGAGGCTGCACCGGTGCCCGAGGCGGTCCCGGCCCCGGAGGCCGCTGCCGCGCCCGAGCCTGCTGTCGTAACTCCGCCCGAGGCGGATGCGGCGGAGACCGTCGCTGCCCAGGCGCCGGAGGCGAATGCCCAGGCACCGGCAGCGGGGGTCGCCCCCAACGCCGCCGCGCAGGAGCCGGAGGCCAGGGTTGACGAGGCCGCCGCACAAGCTGCTGAGCCGATCGCATCGCAAGCCGCCCCCCAGGCTCCGCAGGCAACTGACGCCGAGGCAGCCGCGCAGGAACCCGAGATGACGGCACCACAGACCGCACCTGCCGCCCCGGAAGCGCCTAACCCTGCCCCCGAAGCGCCCGCCCCAGCAGTCGACGCTCCGGCTGCCGACGCCCCCGCGCCCGCCGAAACGCCCACCCCGGACGCAACCGCCGCCGCACCGGAGACCACCGAACCGACCCAGCCCCCTGCCGCAGCGGCGCCTCCTCAGCCCACCGAGACGGTCACCCCGGACTCCGGAGCAGAGGCTCCCGCACCTGCCCAGGCGGCACCGGCCGCGACCGCCGAGGCAGCGGCAGCGGTACCGGCTCAGGCCCCCGAAACGACCGCGCCCGACCCCACAGTCGAGGCGGCGACGCCTGCACCCGAGCCGGTAGCCACCCCACCCGAGCCGATGGTCACCCCGCCCGGGCCGATGGTCACCCCACCCGAGCCGACGCCCGCCGCGCCCGAGCCGACGCCCGCCGCCCCCGAGCCGACGCCCGCCGCGCCCGAGTCGGCAGCCGCCGCCCCCGAGCCCGCCGAAGCCACCCCGGCCCCCACGGCACCGGAGGCCCTCGAAGCCACCCCCGCCCCCGCCGCACCGGAGGCCCCCGAGGCCCCCCAGCCCCCGCAGACCCCCCCGGCATCCGCCGAGGACGTCACCGTCGTACTCCCCGGCCCGGCCCCGGACGAGCAGGCCGGACAGCATGTCCAGGGCCCGCAGCAGTCCCAGGCCGTCGTCCCCCAGCCGGCCCAGCCCGAGGCGGAATCCGTGGTCATCGTCCCCGCACCCCGCGAAGGCGACGCCGAACTCGCACAGAACGCCGACGACCTGGACACCCGGGGCGCCGAACAAGAAGACCTGGCGGACCAGGAACGCCACGAAGCAGAGAGTGCGGCCGCAGTGGGAGAAGCACGGCAGTCCACCGGTCCGGCCGCCCCCGGCTACGACCCCGCCGAGCGCGAGGCCGTACTGAAGGTCATGCGCGAACGCCGCGACATCCGCAACGGATTCCGCAGCGACCCCATCCCGCACGAGGTGCTGCTCCGTGTCCTGGAGGCCGCCCACCACGCGCCCTCCGTAGGCCACTCGCAGCCCTGGGACTTCGTCGTCATCCGCTCCGCCGACACCCGGCGCGCGATGCACGAACTGGCCATGCGCCAGCGTGACGCCTACGCGAAGTCCCTCCCCAAGGGCCGGGCCAAGCAGTTCAAGGAACTGAAGATCGAGGCCATCCTCGACACGCCGGTGAACATCGTCGTCACCGCCGACCCGACCCGCGGCGGCCGCCACACGCTCGGCCGCCACACTCAACCCCAGATGGCCCCGTACTCGGCCGCCCTGGCCGTGGAGAACCTCTGGCTCGCCGCCCGCGCCGAAGGCCTCGGCGTCGGCTGGGTCAGCTTCTTCGACGAGCGCGAGATGGTCCGCGCCCTCGGCCTGCCCGAGCACCTCGAGGTCATCGCCTACCTGTGCGTCGGTTACGTCGACGAGTTCCCGGACGAGCCCGAGCTGCTGCAGGCGGGCTGGTCCAAGCGCCGCCCGCTGTCCTGGGTCGTGCACGAGGAGACGTACGGCCGACGCGCACTGCCCGGAGAGGAACCGCACGACCTGCTCGCCGAGACCGTCGCGCAGATCCGCCCGCTCGACGCCAAGGCGCTCGGCGAGGCGTGGGAGCGCCAGAAGCGTATGACCAAGCCGGCCGGTGCGCTGGGCATGCTGGAGATCATCTCCGCGCAGCTGTCCGGCCTGTCCCGTCAGTGCCCGCCGCCCATCCCGGAGCCCGCCGCCGTCGCGATCTTCGCCGGTGACCACGGCGTGCACGCGCAGGGGGTCACCCCCTGGCCGCAGGAGGTCACGGCCCAGATGGTGGCCAACTTCCTCGGCGGCGGGGCCGTCTGCAACGCCTTCGCCACCCAGGTGGGCGCCGAGGTCTGCATCATCGACGTGGGCGTCGCCGCCGACCTCCCGGCCACGCCGGGCCTGCTGCCCCGCAAGGTCCGGGCCGGCACGTCCGACATGACCACCGGCCCCGCGATGACCCGCGAGGAGGCCAAGCAGGCCATCGAGGTGGGCATCGACACCGCCCGCGACCTGGTCGCCGCCGGCAACAAGGCGCTCCTCACCGGCGAGATGGGCATCGCGAACACGACCGCGTCCGCCGCCCTGATCTCCGTCTTCACGGGGGTGGACCCGGCCGAGGTGACGGGCCGGGGCACCGGTATCAACGACGAGACCCTCGCCCGCAAGACCGAGGTCGTCCGCCGTGCCCTCGAACTCCACCAGCCGGACCCGGCCGACCCGATCGGCGTGCTCGCCGCGATCGGCGGCTTCGAGCACGCCGCCATCGTCGGCCTCCTCCTCGGCGGCGCGTCGCTGCGCACGCCGGTGATCCTGGACGGCGTCAGCGCCGGCGCCGCCGCCCTGGTGGCGCGCGCCATCGCCCCGGAGGTCCTGGCGGCCTGCATCGCAGGCCACCGCAGTGCCGAGCCCGGCCATGTGGCCGCCCTGAACAAGCTCGGCCTGCGCCCCCTGGTCGACCTCGACCTCCGGCTCGGTGAGGGCACGGGTGCCCTCCTGGCCCTGCCCCTGGTCCAGAGCACGGCCAGGGCGATGCACGAGGTGGCGACGTTCGATTCGGCGGGAGTGACCGAGAAGTAGGCACCTGTGGCTCCGGTGGTCCGCGTCCGGCAAGGACGCCCAGCCACCGGACACCTGTGCCCCCACAGCGACTCGCACCTTAAAATCCGCACGTCAGGGCATCGCACCCGCCGCAACAGGAGCCGCACCCCATGGCCGAACACCCCGCCTACCCCGTAGGCCTCCGCCTCACCGGCCGCCGCGTGGTCGTCCTCGGCGGCGGCCAGGTCGCCCAGCGCCGCCTCCCGGCGCTCATCGCCGCGGGCGCGGACATCCTCCTGGTGTCCCCCGAGGTCACCCCCTCCGTAGAGGCCATGGCGGACGCCGGCGAAATCACCTGGCGCCGGCGCCCCTACGAGGAGGGCGACCTCGCGGACTCCTGGTACGCCCTGATCGCCACCGGCGACACGGAAGCGAACGCGAGGGCCTCCGCCGAGGCGGAACGCCGCCGCGTCTGGTGCGTCCGCTCCGACGACGCCGACGAGGCGACGGCCTGGACCCCGGCCACCGGCCACAGCGAGGGCGTCACGGTCGCCGTGCTGACCACGGACGCCCGCGGCCGCGACCCCCGCCACACCGCCGCCATCCGCGACGCGGTCGTCGAGGGCCTGCGCGACGGCACGCTCGTCGCCCCGCACCACCGCACCCGCACACCCGGAGTCGCCCTGGTCGGCGGCGGCCCCGGCGACCCGGATCTGATCACCGTGCGCGGCCGCCGCCTCCTCGCCGAGGCGGACGTCGTCATCGCGGACCGCCTCGGCCCGCGCGACCTCCTCGCCGAACTCCCGCCCCATGTCGAGGTGATCGACGCGGCGAAGATCCCTTACGGTCGCTTCATGGCCCAGGAGGCCATCAACAACGCGCTGATCGAGCACGCGAAGCAGGGCAAGTCGGTGGTCCGCCTCAAGGGCGGCGACCCGTACGTCTTCGGCCGCGGCATGGAGGAACTCCAGGCGCTCGCCGAGGCCGGCATCACCTGCACGGTCGTCCCCGGGATCTCCAGCTCGATCTCGGTCCCGAGCGCGGCCGGCATCCCGGTCACCCACCGCGGCGTCGCCCACGAGTTCACCGTGGTCAGCGGCCATGTCGCACCGGACGACGAGCGCTCCCTGGTCGACTGGCCGTCCCTGGCCCGGCTGACCGGCACGCTGGTGATCCTCATGGGAGTCGACAAGATCGGAAAGATCGCGGAGACGCTCGTCGCGCACGGAAAGCCGGCCGACACCCCCGTCGCCCTCGTCCAGGAGGGCACGACGGCGGCTCAGCGCCGAGTCGACGCGACCCTCGCGACGGTCGCGGAGACGGTCCGTGCCGAGGACGTGAAGCCCCCGGCGGTCATCGTCATCGGCGAGGTCGTGAAGGTCGGCCCCACGGCCGCCGCACCCCGCGAGTAACCCGGGGTAACACAACCGTCCCAAGCCGTTGGCACCGCACCCAGGACAAGGCAGTATCACCCTGTGGCCGATCTCATCACCGTCGAGGATCCCGACGACCCGCGCCTGCGCGACTACACCGGCCTGACCGACGTGGAGCTGCGCCGCAAGCGCGAACCCGCCGAGGGCCTGTTCATCGCGGAGGGCGAGAAGGTCATCCGCAGGGCCAAGGAAGCGGGCTACGAGATGCGGTCCATGCTGCTCTCGGCCAAGTGGGTCGACGTCATGCGTGACGTCATCGACGAACTCCCCGCGCCGGTCTACGCCGTCAGCCCGGAGCTCGCCGAGCAGGTCACCGGCTACCACGTGCACCGCGGCGCGCTCGCCTCGATGCAGCGCAAGCCCCTGCCCACGGCCGCCGACCTCCTCCAGACCGCCCGCCGCGTGGTGATCATGGAGTCGGTCAACGACCACACCAACATCGGCGCGATCTTCCGCTCCGCCGCGGCCCTCGGCATGGACGCGGTCCTGCTCTCCCCGGACTGTGCCGACCCCCTGTACCGCCGCAGCGTGAAGGTCTCCATGGGCGCGGTCTTCTCCGTGCCGTACGCCCGTCTGGACACCTGGCCCAAGGGCCTGGAGTCGGTCCGCGAGGCCGGCTTCACGCTGCTCGCCCTCACCCCCGACGAGAAGGCCCGGCCCCTCGACGAGGCCGCCCCGCACACCATGGACCGCGTGGCCCTCATGCTCGGCGCCGAGGGCGACGGCCTGTCCACCCAGGCCCTGGTCGCCGCCGACGAATGGGTGCGCATTCCCATGTCCCACGGCGTCGACTCCCTCAACGTGGGCGCGGCGGCCGCCGTCGCCTTCTACGCCGTGGCCACCGGCCGCCCCCAGTCCTAGGGGGCCGTACGTGGAACAGCGCCAGGCGATCGTCGCCGTACTGCGGCGCGGGGACCGCGTCCTCGCGATCCGGCGCGGCCCGCGGGTCGCCCGTCCCGGCTACTGGCAGCCACTGAGCGGCAAGCTCGAACCGGGCGAGACCCAGGAGCAGGCGGTCGTCCGCGAGGTACGCGAGGAGGTCGGCCTCACGGTCCTGCCGCTGGCGAAGGTGTGGGAGTCGGAGACCGACGACCGCCTCTTCCGCCTCCACTGGTGGACCGCCCGCGCGGACACGGGTGAGGTCGTCCCCGACCCCGGCGAGGTCGCCGAGACCCGCTGGGTCACGCCGGAGGAGTTCCTGAGCCTGGACCCGGTCTTCGACGGTGACCGCGAGTTCTTCGAACGGATCCTGCCGGAACTGTGAGGGCAAACCTCAAGTGACCAGGCCCTACGGCTCGAACCTCTACGGCTCGAACCCCTGCGGTTCGTAGCCCCGCTGGACATGCTCCTGCCGGGCCCCGCCCCCGTCGTCGCCCAGTCCCCGCGCTGAGCCCTGGCAGCCCTGCACCAGGGCGATGCCGACCGCCACCAGCAGCGTGACCACGACGAACACGAACAGCCGCTGCCGCAGCAGCCGGGGATTGGCGGGCCGCAGCCCGGTCCCCGTGTTCCTGGACGCCGGACGTCCGGTACCGCTGTGCGGCGTGGGGCGGCTGCCGCTGCCCGACCGGGTCCCGTTGCGCCCGGTGGGCGTCGGCCGTGCCCCGGACCGCGACGGGGTGCCGCCGCGCGAGGCGCCGGAGCCGCGCACCGGAGTCCGGCCCCGGTTCCCGCCGCCCGCCGCCCGGGCTCCGCCCCGCGCGCCGGCTCCGCTCTGGGAAGCCGGGCCGTCCGGCGACGGAGCGCCGTCCCCGGGCCCGGGGGAGCGCCGCGGCGGGGGAGTACCCCGGCCCCGCTGCGCCCCGGCAGTCCCCGCGCCCTGCTGTCCCTGCGGACGCCGGCCGCGCTCGGGGTAGGTGTCGGTGGGCCGGTCGGTCTCGGCGCCGCGCGGTGCGGGCGGCCGGACGCCGGCCAGGTCCTGCGACTCCCGGGCCGCGATCTCCTTGAGCCGCATGGACAGTTGGAGCGTGCTGGGCCGCTCCTCGGGGTCCTTCGCCAGGCATGCCCGGACGAGCGGCGCCAACGCGTCGGGTACGCCGTGCAGCTGCGGTTCCTCGTGCACGACGCGGTACAGCATCACCTCGGAACTGCCGTGCCCGAAGGGCGAGTCGCCCATCGAGGCGTACGCGAGCGTGGCACCGAGCGAGAACACGTCCGTGGCCGGTGTGACGGCGGCCCCGCGCACCTGCTCCGGTGCGAGGAAGCCCGGCGAGCCGACCGCCGTCCCCACGTGGGTGAGCGTCGAGGCGCCGGTGGCCCAGGCGATGCCGAAGTCGATGATCCGCGGTCCCTTCGGGGACAGCAGGATGTTGGACGGCTTCAGGTCCCGGTGTACGACCCCGGCCTCGTGCACGGCGACCAGGCCCTCCGAGAGGGCGGCACCGACGGCGGCGACGTCGGCCGCGCCGAGCGGTCCCTCTGCGGCGACCTTGTCGTGCAGGGAGGGGCCGGGTACGTACTGCGTGGCGAACCAGGGCCGGTCCGCGTCGAGGTCGGCGGCCACGAGCCGTGCCGTGCACCCGCCGCGGATTCGTCTGGCCGCCGAGACCTCACGGGCGAACCGCGAGCGGAACTCCTGGTCCTCCGCCAGATCAGGCCGGATGACCTTGAGCGCGACCCGCTGCCCCTTCTTGTCGGAGCCCAGGTAGACCACGCCCATCCCGCCCGCGCCGAGCCGTCTGTGAAGCCTGAACGAGCCGACGACGCGCGGGTCCTCGCGCCTCAGGCGCATCATCGCCATGTTCATCCCCGCTGCCCGGTCCTGTGACGAGCCACAGCTTACGTTTCCACGGCCGCCCGCGCGCAGAGGCCGCGCCCTCTCGGGGCGATGGATTGTCAGTGGTGGGTGGGAGACTTGAAGGGTGGTCAGGGGGCGCGCGAACAGGCCGTGTTCGCGCGGGGGACGACCCCAACCGCCTGGCCCGGAAGGGGGATTGGACCCGTGAAGGGTGACCGTGTGGAGATAGTCGTGGACGCCGGCGACACGACGCGCACGTACGAGGTGGTGGCGAGCAGGGCGGGCCGCAGGGTGGAGACGGCGGTACGCCGAGGTGTCGTGGAAGTGAGCGAAGTCACCAGGAGCGGAACAGTCGTGCGTACGGCCCGCTTCATGGCGAATCGGGTGCTGGCCCTGGTCGAACAGCCGATTCCGAGGGAGGAAAGCTCGGACAAAGCGGGGTGAGCCGGGCGTCCCTTCGGGGAAGACCCTGAGACCCCGGTCTCCGTCTCCACCCAGGGGAGTACATCGCAGGTGACGGCTCATCCTCCGGGAGGCCCGGCAATCGGTACGAGGGCATGACGCCCGGGAGGGGCCGGACACCTAGATTTGAGGTCAAGCGGCGGGTGCAGCACTCGTCCCCCGAGGTCAGACACCCGCCGCTGCAAACGACAACGGAGAACGGTCAGGAGAGGGACCATGGCCCATACGGCACCGCGGGCACTGATCCGCGAGGAGGGACGCAAGGTGTACGCCGCAGCGTTCCGTTCCCGCCGTCAGGGCCGTCGCCACCCCGTGGTGGCGACGCTGATGGCCCTTCCCCTGGCGGTCCTGCTCCTCCTCGTCTTCGACGGGTGGGAGACAGTGGCCACACAGGCGTCGTCCGTGGGAGAGATGCTGGGGCGCTGAGCGGCGACCCCAGGCCCGGAAGAGCGGTCCGGGCGGGGACATCCCACCCATGAAACCCCGTGGGGACGGGGGTGCGGCGGACGGCACAAATGCCGGCGCAGCTGGGGAGCTGCGCCGGCATTACCCTTTCCACGTACCTGCGCGGGCGCGGACGCAGGCCCGCTGAGCTGCAGGCAGTCGTACCGCCACCCGCCGCTGCGGGCAGTCGTACCGCCACCCGCCCCTGCGGGCAGTCGTACCGTCGGCCGCCGCTGCGGGCAGTCGTGCCGCTGGGGCGGCACGGGTGGGCGCAGCGGCACCCCGCTCCGCCGGGCTGCGGACGAACCCCGCCCCGGCACCGACGCCGAGCACCTGAAGCCAACAGTGCCTTACACCCCGGCCCCACCTGCGCGTACGCTCGCCCCGGTGAACCCCGCCCCCGCCCTGCTCATACAACAACTCACCGCCAAGGCCCGAGCCACCGCTCACGCACGCTCCTCGTCCTGCCCCTGCGGCGCAGCCACCCTCGCGGACCGCCCCGACGGCATCGTCGTACGGCACGCGGACACCGTCGCGAAGGCCCACCCCGAGGACACCGACCCGACCGAACTGACCACCCGCCTCACCCTCGCCGCCCACCACCCCGGCATCCTCCTGCCCCCACTCACCCCGGCCCCGGCCGACCTGCACGACCGCCTCGTGACGTTCTGGCCGTACGGCACCCCGGTCGACCCGGACACCCCCGACGCCGCCCCCTGGGAAGCCGCCGCCACCCTCCTGGCCCGACTGCACCGCACCCCGTCCCCGCCGGGGACGCCCACCATGCGAGGCCCCGCCAAGGCCGCCCTCGCCATCGCCCGGCTCCGGGACGCCGGCCCGCACCCCGCCGCGCTCCCCGTCCTGCGCGCCTGGGACACCCTCCCCGCCTGGGCCCGGGCCGACGCCCCGATGCCGCGGACCGGCACCCTGTGCCACGGCGACCTCCACCTCGGCCAGCTCGTACGCCACCCCGCCCCCGAAGGCCCCTGGCTGCTGATCGACGTGGACGACCTCGGTGTCGGCGTCCCGGCCTGGGATCTCGCCCGCCCCGCCGCCTGGTACGCCTGCGGACTGCTCCCGCCCGGCGAATGGACCCGGTTCCTCGCCGCCTACCGCGCCGAGGGCGGCCCCGCCGTCCCGGCCGATGGCGACCCCTGGCCCGCCTTGGACGTCCCCGCCCGCGCCCTCACCGTGCAGACCGCGGCCCGGGCCGTCGCCAAGGCCGTCGCGGCAGGTCGCGCCCTGGACGAGGTGGAGCAGTCGGTCGTGGACGCCTGTGACCGAATGGCTACCGTCCCGCCGCAGTTGGCGCAGGAGCACGCGAAGTAGGGTGCAACCGACCACAGCCGGACAGAGTCTGTCCTGGCGACACACGAAGCAGGACCGACCGGCGAGGAGTTGAACCACCATGCAGTGTCCGAAGTGCCATGCCCCCATGCACACCTACAACCGCAACGGTGTCCAGATCGAGCAGTGCAGCGGCTGCCGCGGGATCTTTCTCGACTACGGCGAGCTGGAATCGCTGACGCGTCTGGAGGCCCAATGGTCCCAGTCGGCCCCGCCGCCCCCGCCTGCCCCGCAGGCGTACCCCGCCCCACCGGCCCCCGCCTGGGGCGCCCCGCACGGCGGTCACGGACACCATGGCCACCACGGTCACCACCGGCAGAAGGGCTTCGGGCGCATGCTGTTCTCGTCCTGACACGGCGGTCCCCGCACGACGAAGCCCCCGGCCGATGCATACGGCCGGGGGCTCCGGTGTGATGTGGACGATACTGGGATTGAACCAGTGACCTCTTCCGTGTCAGGGAAGCGCTCTCCCGCTGAGCTAATCGTCCTCGGGACCATGACCACTGACTGCAGCGGATCATGGGCACTGCGTGCGCGATACTGGGATTGAACCAGTGACCTCTTCCGTGTCAGGGAAGCGCTCTCCCGCTGAGCTAATCGCGCGGGTCGGATCTTGGAGCAGATCCAGTGGACGATACTGGGATTGAACCAGTGACCTCTTCCGTGTCAGGGAAGCGCTCTCCCGCTGAGCTAATCGTCCTTGGAGGTGGAGACGGGATTTGAACCCGTGTAGACGGCTTTGCAGGCCGTTGCCTCGCCTCTCGGCCACTCCACCAGGAGTGCAAGGGGCCGGGAAGCCCCCTGTTCCTCGAGCGGACGACGAGGTTCGAACTCGCGACCTCAACCTTGGCAAGGTTGCGCTCTACCAACTGAGCTACGTCCGCTTGTCGTTTCGGTCCGCTCTCGCGGCCCGGCGACGAGTTGAACTCTAGCGGATTCCGGGGCCAGCACAAAAACGCGTTTGTGCAGCGTGCTGCGCTTCCCCTGCTCAGGGCGGTCGCAGGGCTTCACGAAGGGACATCCGCCGGTCACCCACGGGACACCGCCATAGACTCGACTGCGTGCTCGACCTCCCTCCTCTCGCCCGCTTCGGCGACCGTGTCGCCACCGGGCTCCTCGATGTCACCGACGATCCCGCAGCCCTGGAGTCCAGCGGTTTCTGGGCGGTCTGCGCCGACTTCGAGGGCCGTCTGACCTGCGCACGCTTCCGGGACGTGCGGCACGCGGCCGTTCCCGCCCCCGTGCCCGGCGCGTGGCGGGGACCGGCGGCGGGTGACTGGACGTCGTCGCTCGACCGCACCGCGTACACGGCGGCGGTGCGGCGGATCCGCGAGCACATCGCGGCCGGCGAGGTCTACCAGGCGAACCTGTGCCGGGTACTGTCCGCGCCCGTCGCGCCCGGCGCCGACGTGGACGCCCTCACGTCGCTGCTGGCCCGCGGCAACCCGGCACCGTATGCAGGAACGATCCGCCTGCCCGGTCACGGTGTGGAGATCGCCACCGCGTCCCCCGAACTGTTCCTGCGGCGCGAGGGACGCGTCGTCGAGTCCGGACCGATCAAGGGCACCGGCCGCACCGAGACGGACCTGCTGGAGAAGGACTACGCCGAGAACGTCATGATCGTGGACCTCGTCCGCAACGACATCGGACGGGTGTGCGCCACGGGTACGGTGACCGTGCCCGACCTGTGTGCCGTCGAGAAACACCCCGGACTGGTCCATCTCGTGTCGACGGTCCGCGGTGAGCTGGGAGAGGGGGCCGGCTGGGCCGAGCTGCTCGCCGCCGCCTTCCCGCCCGGCTCGGTCACCGGCGCGCCCAAGTCGAGCGCGCTGCGGATCATCGACGCGCTGGAGACCGCGCCCAGAGGACCGTACTGCGGAGGGATCGGGTGGGTCGACGCCGACCGGCGGGCCGGTGAGCTGGCCGTCGGCATCCGTACCTTCTGGATCGACCGGGCCGACGGCATGCTGCGCTTCGGCACCGGCGCCGGCATCACATGGGGCTCGGATCCCGAGGGGGAGTGGCGGGAGACCGAGCTGAAGGCTGCCCGGCTGCTCGCGATAGCGTCGGGAGCGTATGAGGTGAGTGGAGAGGACCTGACGTGAAGATCTGGCTCGACGGCGGGCTGCAGGACATCGAGTCCGCCCGCGTCTCCGTCTTCGATCACGGGCTGACCGTGGGCGACGGCATCTTCGAGACGGTGAAGGCCGTGGACGGCCGGCCGTTCGCGCTCACGCGGCACCTCGACCGGCTGACCCGGTCGGCGCGCGGCCTCGGACTGCCCGACCCGGACCACGACGAGGTGCGCCGCGCCTGTGCCGCCGTCCTGGAGGCCAACCCCATGCCGCTCGGACGCCTGCGCATCACCTACACCGGCGGCCACGGTCCGCTCGGCTCCGACCGCGGCGAGCACGGCCCGACCCTCGTCGTCGCCCTCGGCGAGACGACCCGCCGCCCCGACTCCACCGCCGTGATCACGGTTCCCTGGACGCGCAACGAGCGCGGCGCGCTCACCGGCCTGAAGACCACCTCGTACGCCGAGAACGTCGTCGCCCTCGCCCGCGCCCGCGAACAGGGCGCCTCCGAGGCCCTGTTCGGCAACACCGTGGGACAGCTCTGCGAGGGCACGGGGTCCAACGTCTTCGTCGTCCTCGACGGCGAGATCCGCACCCCGCCGCTCGCCTCGGGCTGCCTCGCGGGCATCACGCGCGCGCTCGCGATCGAATGGACCGGCGCCGAGGAGACCGACCTGCCGCTGGACGTCCTGGAGCGGGCCGACGAGGTCTTCCTGACGTCCACCCTGCGGGACGTGCAGGCCGTGCACCGGGTCGACGACCGCGAGCTGCCCGGCGCGCCCGGTCCGGTGACCGCCAAGGCCATGCGGATCTTCGAGGAGCGGTCCGGGGACGACCTCGACCCCTGACCGCTGCCGCTTATTCGGCTGACCAGGGCCGTGGTTGCGGGTAGAACACCCCTGATGACCACGACCCTGCGGCCGACCGAGCCGCTTCAGCAGAACGCCGACGGGACGCGCTCACGCCGCTACCAGGTGTGCGTGAACAGCCGTCCCGTAGGGGCGATACACCTCGGCACGCATCCCGTGTTCGGCGACGCCGTGGCCCGGATCATGAAGCTGCGCATCGAGGAACCGGACCGCAGGCGCGGCCGGGGCACGGTGGCCGCCCTGGCCGCCGAGGAGGTGGCGCGCGGCTGGGGGTGCCGCCGCATCGAGGCGACCGTGCGCGCAGACTCCGAAGCGGCGTTCCGGCTCGCCACCGCCCTCGGCTACGTCGTCCGCAACCGCAGCATGGAGAAACCCCTCGGCGACACGCCGCCACAGCTGCCTGAGGGCAGCCGCGCCCGTCCCATGACCGAGGCGGAGTTCGGCCCCTGGCTGGAGAAGGGCGAGGAGGACTACGCGCAGAGCTGGATCGAGCGGGGCGTCCCGGACGCCGAGGCCCGCGCCAAGTCGGAGCGGGACCACGCCACCCTGCTGCCCGACGGCCTCGCCACCCCGGGCACGCTCATCAGCGTCCTGGAACACGAGGGGACGGCGGTGGGCGAGCTGTGGCTCGCGCTGCGCGCGGACAGTTCCTTCGTCTTCGACGTCGAGGTCCACGCCGCCCACCGCGGCAAGGGACACGGCCGCACCCTCATGCTGCTGGCCGAGGCCCAGACGATCGTCGAGGGCAGGCGCACGATCGGCCTCAACGTCTTCGCCGGCAACACCCCGGCGGAACGCCTCTACGCGTCGCTCGGCTACGAGACGAAGCTGTACGCGATGTACAAGCCGCTGTTGTAACGGCCCGGCGGCCGGGCAGGAACGGGGCCTGCGGGACGCCGTCGACGCTTCAGGGCCGGAGCTGGGCTCGCGGACCAGTGGGGGCGACGCACTGGGCTGACCCGCCGCTCCCCGCCGTCACCCGCCCGGCCCGGATTCCGGACGTGCCGGGTCGCGGAACTCGTCGGTCCCGCCCTGCGGCTCCGGCAGGCCCCGAA
Source organism: Streptomyces sp. NPDC016851 (assembly GCF_055562795.1). Lineage (NCBI taxonomy): Bacteria > Bacillati > Actinomycetota > Actinomycetes > Kitasatosporales > Streptomycetaceae > Streptomyces > Streptomyces sp. NPDC016851. The sequence continues at coordinate 3,722 of NZ_JBVHEP010000024.1, read as the reverse complement.
CCGGCCGGGCCACGGGCCGTCGGGTCAGCCCTGCTGCTCCTGGTCCTGCTCCGGCCCGCCCAGCAGCCCGTCCGCGATCTGCTCGATCCGCTCGCGCAGCCCCTCCTGGCTCTTGCCCCCGTCGAGCCGCTCACCGCCGATGACGTACGTCGGGGTGCCGGTCACGCCGATCGCCTTGCCCTCGGCCTGGTCGGCGTCCACGATCAGGGTGTGCCGGCCGTCGATCAGGGCGGTGTCGAACTCCTCGGCGTCCAGGTCCAGTTCGCGGGCCAGCTCGACCAGGAAGGGTTCTCCCTTACGGCCCAGCTCCTCGACCCGCCCCAGGAGCGCCTCGGCGTACTCCCATCCCCGGCCCTGCTCCCAGGCCTCCTCCGCGGCCTGGGCGGCGGCGAAGGCGTGCTTGTTCTTCTCCAGGGGGAAGTGCCGCAGCCGCAGCTCCAGACGGTGGCCGTAACGGGCGCGCAGAGCACGGAGGTCGTCCAGCGCGGTGCGGCAGTCCGGGCACTGGAGGTCGCACCAGACCTCGAGGACGGGGGCGGCGGCAGGAGCAGGGGAGGAGTCACTCATGCCGACATTCTTCCAGGCCGTACACCCGCACCGGCACCTGCGGAGGAGACGACCCGGAGATCTCCCTGATGTCGGGCCGGGGCATGGCCGCCCGGGGTGCGGCGGGTGCAGGATGGAAGGGACGAAGTGCCCCTTCCCGACCGCGCCACGCCTGGAGGACCGGATGATTGCCGAGACCGTCTGCTCCGCCGTGTCCGCGGCGGGCCTGGGCATCGCGGCCGTGACGGCGTACCGAAAGCGTTTCCTCGCGGCGACCCGGATCGCGGCGTACTCGCTCGTGCCGATCGGCCTGGTGATGACGGGCGTCATCGAGTGGCTGGCCGACACCGCGCTGAGCCTGACCGCCTGGGCGGGCTTCGGGGTGCTCGGTGTGGCGTGGGTGCTGTTCATGACCACACGTGTCGTGGAGCGCCGCCGCGGCGGCACCCGCAAGGAGCGCAGGGCGGCCCGCGCGGCGGCCCGGCCGGAGGCGGTGGCTCCGGCGGCCTCGGCGCCCTCCCTGGGGCAGGGGGCCGGCCCGGCCGCCCGGCCCGCCGCGTCGTCCCGGGGCGACGAAGACTTCAGCGACATCGAGGCCATCCTCAAGAAGCACGGCATATGACGACCGCGTGTCGGCCGAATCGTCACAGTGCGTCCGAGGGCGCGCGGAAGCGATCACAACCTGACCCGGACCTCGCGGAATCGGCGCACACCCGTACGGAACGAGGCCGCTGATCGCGTCCGGCCGGGCGACTGCGTCATCATCGCCGCGAGATGCTGGACACGACGGAACAGAGCGATCACGCGCCGCCGCAGGACGAGCCACGTCCCCGGCAGGACGAGCCACGTGGTTGCCTCTTCGCCCTATCCCAGCCACCGCTCATGATCTTCCTTGCGGTGATCGGGACTCTGCTGCTCATGGCCTCGTTGCACGATCTGCTGTTGCTGTGAGCCGTACCCGCGGTACCCGGCGCCACCCGCCGGGACCGCGTCGGCATCGATGATCCGCCCGCCGCTCGCCCCGCCGGTGGCGGTCAGCCCGCCGCTTCCTTGCGCCGCGCCCGGTACGCGGCCACATGCAGGCGGTTCCCGCAGGTCCGGCTGTCGCAGTAGCGCCGCGAGCGGTTGCGGGACAGGTCGACGAAGGCCCGCCGGCAGTCGGGCGCCTCGCACCGCCGCAGCCGCTCCTGCTCCCCGGCGACCACGAAGAAGGCCAGGGCCATCCCGCAGTCGGCGGCCAGGTGGTCGGCGATGGAGGCGCCGGGTGCGAAGTAGTGGACATGCCAGTCGTAGCCGTCGTGGTCCGTGAGCCGGGGTGTGGTGCCCGCGGCGGCGACCAGCTCGTTGATCTGGCCGGCGGCGGCCCGGGCGTCGGGGGCGGCGAAGACGGCGGCGAACCGCCCGCGGATCTTCCGCACCGCCGAGAGATCGAACTCCGACAGCACTCCCACATCGCTGATCTCGTGGTTTCGTACGAAATCCGCGAGTGTCGCCACGTCCGGCAGCCCGTCCGGCGCCGTGTCGTCGTCCGGTGCGGTGTTCACCAGATCGACCACGGTGTCGAGGGCGCACCGGGTGTCGTGGGTGATCAGCACGATTCGCTCCCTGGCCTGGGGGTCGGGCGGGCGCCCGCCGATGCTGGCCGATGGTAACGGCTCCACCCCCGCCGGACCGCCCTCATGCCCGTACATGGCTTCGAATACAACGACGCCGGGCAAGCCATCGTTCCCGCCCCGCCTCTGGGGCGGCGAAGGGCTCCCGCCGCGGGCCTCCACCCGGCGGCCCACGCGAGCCGGCGCCGCACCGCGTGATCCGCGGTGCCGGCGCCGGTGTATCCCGTATGCGGTTGTTCTGGCCCGAGCCGTCTCCCCGAGTCGACGGCGCCGGGCTGCTCGGTGAGCGCCTCGCCCTAGCTTTCCGCCAGGATGTGCGAGAGCTCCTGATCGAGGTCGAAGTGCCGGTGTTCCGTGCCGGGCGGCACGGCGGCGTCGGTCCGCTTCAGGAAGGACTCCAGAGCCCGTGCCGGGGCCTCGAGCAGGGCCTCGCCCTCCGGTGAGCTCAGGGCGATGCACACGACGCCCTGACCGTGACTGCGCGACGGCCAGACGCGGACGTCGCCGGTGCCCGTAGGGCGGTGAAGTCCCTCGGCGAGGAGGTCGCGGGCGAACACCCACTCGACGGTCTCCTCGGCTCCGGTGTGGAAGGTGGCGTGCACGGCGTAGGGGTCGGCCGTGTCGTACCGCAGGCCTGCGGGGACAGGCAGGGAGGACTCGCTCGACACAACGAGGCGCAGGTGCAGCTCGCAGCTGACCGTGGTGTTCATAAGCGCCAGGGCCTTTCGCTCAGTGTGCGCTCGGGGATTCGCACGTCGGCGAAATCGACATGCCACCTACGGTGCCGTTGTAAACCCCTCTGAGTGTTTTGCGTGCCTTTACGTAACTCTTCCGGCCGAGAGATCGTTCGCGCCGTGCGTCCATTCCGGTGACTGGTTTCGCTCGGGTAGTGTTTGGCCGTATGAATACGGGGAGTGACGAGCCGGGCGAGGTGGCCGTGGCGGCGGACGAGACGGGGACGGACGAGGCGCGCAGCGAGCAGGAGCGGGCGCTCGGCTCGCGGGCACCGGAATTCGTCAAAGCGCGCCGGTTGCTGCATGTGAGCTGGCAGGTCGGCATCTTCATCATCGGGCTCGCGGTCGTCGTGGCGGGCATCATCATGCTGCCCCTGCCCGGACCGGGCTGGGTGGTGATCTTCGGCGGCATGGCGATCTGGGCGACCGAATTCGTGTGGGCCCAGCTGGTGCTGCGCTGGACCAAGCGGAAGGTCACGGAGGCCGCGCAGCGCGCCCTCGATCCCAAGGTGCGGCGCCGGAACATCATCCTGACGAGCATCGGGCTGGTGATCGTGGCCGTACTGGTCGGTATCTACCTGTGGAAGTTCGGCATCGTCATGCCGTGGAAGATCAAGGACCAGTGAGCCGCGGCGGGGGTGCCGAGGCCGGCCCGGCGCTGGTCACAGGCACCCCCTGACATGGGGTAATGTTCTTCCTGCGTCCGGGCGATTAGCTCAGTGGGAGAGCGCTTCGTTCACACCGAAGAGGTCACTGGTTCGAACCCAGTATCGCCCACCCGGATCGGGGGGGGGCCCCCCCGCACGCCCGGGGGGGGGGCGCCCCGCCC
>NZ_JBVHEP010000023.1:117497-158210 GCF_055562795.1 Streptomyces sp. NPDC016851 | reverse complement strand
TACAACTCCCTCACCTTCGACATCGACCCCAGCGTCACCGCCGTCAGCGCCATCCTCATCGCCTTCGCGATCCTCGCCCTCGCCCTGGTGGCCCTGGTGCGCTGGCTCGGCACCGGACGGCAGAACTCCCTGCTGTCGGTCGAGAACACGGCAGGCATCGCCACCCCCACAGGCGAGGCCGTATGACCGCCGCCACCGCTCAGCCGCACCCGCTGGTGCCCCTCACCTGAGCCGCGCGCCGGCACGGGCCGCGCTACCGCTGACAGCGCCGTCGGCCGGGCCCCCGAGCGGGTGCCCGGCCGGCATCCCCCGAAGACTTCCTCGCAGGAGACCCGCAATGAAGACGATTCCCTACTGGATAGAAACCGCCGGGGCATTCCCGGACCGGTCCGGCAAGCCTTTGACCGAGGACACCGACCTGGTGGTCGTCGGCGCCGGCCTGACGGGTCTGTCCACCGCCCTGCACGCCGCCCGCAAGGGCGCCCGTGTCACCCTCGTCGAGAAGGGCCAGATCGGCTCCGGTGCCTCGGCACGCAACGGCGGCATGGCGAACCTGGGCTTCACGATCGGCGTGAACCAGGCCATCCGCCGGTACGGACTCGAGCGGGCCCGCGAGATCTACAACTCCTACGGCGAGGCCGTGGACACCGTCGAGCGGCTCGTGAACGAGGAGTCCATCGACTGCCAGTTCAGCCGCGTCGGACGCCTGGGCGTGGCCTCCCGCCCGGCGCACTTCGAGAGCAAGAAGGCCCAACAGCGCGACCTGGCCAAGTACTTCGGCCACGAGACCACACTGGTCAGCAAGTCCGAGCTGCGTTCCGAGATCGGATCCGACGCCTACCACGGCGGCCTGCTCGACCCGTTCAGCGCCGCGCTGCACGTCGGCCGCTTCGTGCGCGGCATGGCCGAGGCCTGCGAGCGCACCGGTGTCGAGATCCACGAGCGCAACGCGGCCATCGGCGTCCGGCGCACCGCCTCCGGCCGTTTCGAGGTCAGCACCGAGCGCGGTGTGATCCGTGCCGGGCAGGTCATGATGGCCACCGACGCCTACACCGACAAGAACTTCCCGTGGCTGCGCCGCCAGCAGGTCTGCCTGGGCAGCTTCATCATCGTGACCGAGCCGCTCGGCGAGCAGCTCGCCCGGGACATCATCCCCAAGGCCCGGCTCATCGTCGACTCCAACCAGGTCTGCCACTACTTCCGGCTCACCCCGGACAACCGGCTGCTGTTCGGCGGCCGCGCCCGCTTCGCACCGTCCGACCCCACCTCGGACAAGAAGAGCGGGGCCGTGCTGTTCCGTGAGATGTGCGAGATCTTCCCCCAGCTCGCCCGGACGAAGGTCGAGTACGTGTGGGGCGGCTCCGTCGGCTTCGCCATGGATCGCATCGTGCACGCCGGGCAGACCGAGGACGGCGTCTACTACTCCATGGGATACGCGGGCCACGGCGTGCAGATGGCGACGCACATGGGTCAGGTCATGGCTGAGGTGATGGACGGCCACCCCGAGGTCAGCCCGGTGCGCGACCTGGCCCCGCCCCGCATCCCCCTCTACAACGGCACCGCCTGGTTCCTGCCCTTCGCGGGTGCCTACTACAAGACGCTGGACCGCATCCGCTGACCGTGCGGCAGCGCACCTCTACGCATACAAGGAGACCTCGAGATGACTGTTGTCCGTGATGTTCCCAAGCAGCTGTTCATCGGCGGTGGTTGGCAGGACGCGGAGTCCGGCCGGACGCTGTCCGTCGACAACCCGGCCACCGGTGAGGAGCTGTGCCGGGTCGCCGACGCCTCACCCGCCGACGGCCGGCGTGCCGTCGAGGCGGCGGTCGCCGCGCAGGCTTCCTGGGCCGCCACTCCGCCCCGCGTGCGCAGCGAGATCCTGCGCCGCGCCTACGACCTCATCATCGCGCGCACCGAGGACCTCGCGCTGCTGATGACGCTGGAGATGGGCAAGCCCCTGGCGGAGTCGCGTGCCGAAGTCGCCTACGGTGCCGAGTTCTTCCGCTGGTTCTCCGAGGAAGCCGTCCGTATCGACGGCGGCATGATGACTGCCCCCGACGGCAAGAACCGCCTCCTGGTCACCCGCCAGCCGGTCGGCCCCTGCCTGCTGATCACCCCGTGGAACTTCCCCCTGGCCATGGGCACCCGCAAGATCGGCCCCGCCATCGCCGCCGGCTGCACCATCGTCCTCAAACCCGCTCCCCAGACCCCCCTGACCAGCCTCGCCCTCGCCGCGATCCTGAAGGAAGCCGGTCTGCCCGACGGCGTCCTGAACGTCGTCGTCACCACCGACGCCGCCGGTGTCGTCGAGCCGCTGCTGCGCGGGGGGCAGATCCGCAAGCTGTCCTTCACCGGCTCCACCCAGGTCGGTCGGATCCTGCTGGCCCAGTGCGCCGACACCGTCGTCCGCACCTCCATGGAACTGGGCGGCAACGCCCCCCTCATCGTCTTCGACGACGCCGATCTCGACGTCGCCGTCGAGGGCACCATGGTCGCCAAGATGCGCAACATGGGCGAGTCCTGCTGCGCCGCCAACCGCATCTACGTCCACACCTCCGTCGCCGAGGAGTTCGCCGCCCGCCTCGCCGCCCGCATGGCCGGCCTGACCGTCGGCGACGGCACCGAACCCGGAACCGACGTCGGACCCCTCATCGACCAGGCCGGCCGCAGCAAGGCCCACGACGTGGTGCGCGACGCCGTCAAGCGCGGCGCCACCGTCCTCACCGGCGGCGAGCTGCCCGAAGGCCCCGGCTGTTTCTACCCGCCCACCGTCCTGACCGGCATCTCCGCCGACGCCGTCATCAACGACACCGAGGTCTTCGGCCCCGTCGCCGCCCTCCTCACCTTCGAGACCGAGGACGAGGCCGTCACCGCCGCCAACAACACCGAATTCGGCCTGGCCGCCTACCTGTTCACCCAGAATCTCGACCGCGCGCTGCGCGTCGCCGAACGCCTCGAAAGCGGCATGATCGGCCTCAACACCGGCCTCGTCTCCAACCCCGCCGCCCCCTTCGGCGGCGTCAAGCAGTCCGGCCTCGGCCGCGAAGGCGGACGCGTCGGCATCGGCGAGTTCCTCGAGTACAAGTACATCGCCGTTCCCGTCGGAGCATGACATGCCTGAGCGACTCGTCGTCCTCTACCGGGGCAACCGGCCACCCGCCACCGGGCTCATCGAACGCCTCGCGGACACCGTCTACGCCACCGAGGAGGAACTGCCCTACCTCCTCCCCGGCGCCGACGCCCTCCTGGCCTGGGTCACCATCACCCCGGCCATCCGCGAGGCCTGGCCCGACAACCCCGAGAAGGCGCCCCGCTGGGTGCACGCGTCCTCCGCGGGCGTGGACTCCCTCCTCTTCCCCGCCCTGGTGGACGATCCGGGTGTCGTCCTCACCAATGCCCGCGGGGTGTACGACGAGCCGACCGCCGAGTACGTCCTCGGTCTGATCCTCGCCCTCGCCAAGGACTTCCCCGGCACCTGGGAGCACCAGCGGCGTCGCGAGTGGCGTCCGCGCTTCAGCGACGGCATCACCGGACGCACGGTGCTGGTCTGGGGGACGGGGCCGATCGGCCGGGCCATCGCCCGGCTGCTGGGCGCCGTCGGGATGCGGGTCTGCGGCGCCGGCCGCAAGGCGCGCACGGACGATCCCGACTTCGGCACCGTCCACGGCTCGGCGACCTTGACCCCGGCTCTGAAGGAGGCGGATTACGTCGTCCTGGCCGCGCCCCTCACCAAGGGCACCCGGGGCATGGTCGACGCCTCCGTGCTGGCGGCCATGAAGCCGGGGGCACGGCTGATCAACGTGGGCCGGGGCGGACTCGTCGACGAGGAGGCGCTCATCGACCACCTCGCCGCCGGCCGGCTCGCCGGCGCCGCCCTGGACGTCTTCGGCCAGGAGCCGCTGCCGGCCGAATCACCCCTGTGGGACATGCCCGGCGTGATGATCTCCCCGCACACGGCGGGCGAGACCACCGGCGAGCGGGAGGCGCTCGTCGAGGTGTTCCTCGACAACCTCACCCGGCACATCGAGGGCCGCCCCCTGCGCAACGTCGTGGACAAGCGGCGGGGCTACGTGGTCGACGAGACGCGCCCCGTCTGAAGGGCGGGCAACAGGCGCCCCGGCCCATGGACTGAACGGGCCGGGGCGCCTGTTACTCGCCTTTCTCGCGTCCCAGCGCGCTGCCCGTCACCGCCAGCACGGAGAGCACCACCAGCGCGGCGGCCGGGCCCAGCACCGTCCAGGGGGCCAGTTCGGCGTACGGCTGGTTCTCCGACAGGAGCCTGCCCCACTCGGGGGTGGGCGGCTGTTCGCCCAGGCCGAGGAAGCCGAGCGAGGCCAGGACCAGGACGGCGGTCGGCAGCCGCAGCAGGGCGTTGCGCAGGAGGGCCGGCAGCACCGCGGGGAGCAGGTGGCGGCGCAACAGGTGCAGCCGTCCCGCGCCGAGCGCGACGGAGGCGGCGATGTGACCGCTCGCGCGTTCCTGTTCGAGCAGGGCGGCGGTCTGGGCGGCGTACGGGCTCCAGCCGACCACGCAGACCGCGATCGCCGCGCCCCACACCGAGGGCCCGGTCACGCCCGCGATCAGCAGTCCGGTGAGGACCGCGGGCAGGGTCGACGCGACCTCCGTCGGGCCGGCGCTCGCCCGCGGTGCCATGCCCAGCAGGAGTCCGCTGACCGCGCTGACCACCGTCACGGCGAAGGCGACACCGGCCGTGCGCAGCGCCCCGTGGCCGAGCCGGGCCAGCAGATCCCGGCCCAGCGCGTCCGTGCCCAGCGGGTGTTCGAGGGACGGTGACACCAGCCGCGCCGCGGTGTCGACCTGCAAGGGGTCGCGGAGCAGGCCGGCTGTGACGAGGGCCAGCAGGGCCACCGCACACACCGCGGTGATCCAGCGCAGGGAGCGCGGCGGGACGAGCGGGGGCCGGTGCAGGGCCGGCAGGGCACCGTCGCGCAGGGGGCGGCCGAGGAGGGCGTGGCGCAGGGCCCGGATCAGGATGCCGGCGCTCACGCCGAGCAGGACCAGCGCCAGGGTCGCGGTCTGGAGCACCGGGAGGTCCTGCGCGACGGCGGCCTCCAGGGCGAGCCGGCCGAGCCCCGGGATGTTGAAGATCTTCTCCACCGCGACGGCACCGCCGACCAGGGCCACGACCGTCGGCAGCAACTGCGGCATCATGCCGGGCAGGGTGCGGCGCAGCGCGTTGCGGGCGATGTTGCCGGGCGGGAGCCCGACGGCGTACGCCGTGCGCGCCCAGGGTTCGTGGAAGGCGGCGGGCAGCGCCTGGTCGAGCAGCCCGCCGAGCATCGCGCCCGAGGGGATGCCGAGGGCGAGCGAGGGCAGCACCATCGACTGCGGCCCCTCCCAGCCGCTGGACGGGAACCATCCCCACCAGACCCCGCACACGGTGGCCAGCACCGAGGCGAGCAGGAACTTCGGCAGCGCGGCCAGCACGGCGGCCGTGGTGCCCGTCCGGTCCTGCCGCAGCCGGCGCCGGGAGCCGAGGAACACGGTGCGGGCACACACCAGCGCGGCGACCAGCGCGGTCACCACGAGCGCGCCCAGCATCATCGTCAGGGAGACCGACAGGGCGGTCCCCACCTGCGGCATGACCGGTTCGCCGGAGACCCACGAGACACCCGCGTCTCCGCGGGGCAGGCCGCCCAGCCAGTGTGCGAGATGCGCGAACGGCCCCTCGTCCAGCCCCAACTGCTCGCGTACGGTGGCGAGTTCCGCGGCGGTCGGGTTCTGGTCGGCGGAGCGGGCGCGCAGCACCGTGCGGGCCGGGTCGGCGCCGGTCAGCCACGGCAGCAGGGCCACCGCCGCGAGCAGCACGGCTCCGGCGAGCACACGGCCGGCCGCCGCCGGCCAGAGGGACAGGCGGGCGGCGGGGGCGTGGGCGACGCTCATGCGTTACCCGGCGTGCGTGTCGACGTCGACGAGCGAGCGCTCCCGTGGGTCGAGGATCACGCCCTCGACACCGGTGGCGATACCCTGCACCACCTGCTCGTGGACCAGCGGCACGACGGCGTCGGTGCGCAGGATCGCCGCCTCCGCCCGCATGATCTTCTCCTGGCGGCGCTGCGTGTCGCGCTCCGCGGCGGCGGCCCGGATGGCCTTGTCCACCGCGGCGTCCTTCAGCCCGGGGATGTTGTAGACGCCCTCGCTGGTGAAGTCGCTCGCGAGGTAGTCGACCGCGTCACCGGTGTCGAGGAGCGTCACCCGGGAGAAGACGAGGGCGTCGTACTTCCCGGCGAGCAGGTCGGCCTCCATCTGCGTGTACTCGCGCACGTCCTGCTTCACGGTGAACCCGGCCTTCTCCAACTGCTGCTGGAGCACGGTCGCGGCCTCGGGGAGCTCGGCCCGGTTGGTGTAGGTGGCCAGCCGCAGCGTCCTGCCCTTGGTCCCGGCCTTCACCTGGGCGGTCGTGTCGGCCTTGGAGCGGCCGGTCACGTCCACCCGCTTGTCGGCGGCCCACGGCACGGCGGGCCCGAACAGGCCCTGCGCGGGGTCGGCGTACCCGCCGAAGACGGAGTCGACCAGGGCGGAACCGTCGACTGCCTCCCGGGCGGCAGCGCGCAGACCGGCGTCGGTGAACAGGCCGCTGCCGGTGTTGAGGATCAGGCTGTCGGTGCGTACGGAGGGCACCTCGTGCCGCGTGTCCTTGTCGAGCAGCTTCGCCTGGGCGGTGGGGATCCACTCGGCGATGTCGGCCTCGCCGCCGCGCAGGGCGTTGGCGCGGGCGGTGCCGTCCGCGATCCAGCTCACGTCGATGCCGGGAGCCTTCGCCTTGCCGCCCCAGTAGCCGTCGAAGCGGTCGAGCGTCGCCTTGGTCTTGCCGCCGAGCCGGGTGATCTCGAACGGGCCGGTGCCGGTGCCGACCGGGCTGACCTTGCCGTCCTTCGCGTACGCCTTGGCCGACAGGACCGCCAGCGCCGGACTGGCCAGTCGCAGCGGCAGCACCGGGTCGGGTGACTTCGTGGTGAGAGTGACGGTGTCCGCGTCGTCGGCCTTGGCGGTGAGCGTCACGTCGCTCAGCACACGCGGCTTCGGCTTGGCCGCGCCCGCGTGGTCGAGCGCGTTGACGACGGACTGGGCGGTGAGTGCGGTGCCGTCCTGGAACTCGGCCTTGCGCAGCTCGAAGGTCCAGGTGGTGGCGTCGTCCTGCTTCCAGGACTTCGCCAGCGCGGGCTTGGCCGTGCCGTTCTTGTCGAGGGCGGTGAGGCCCTCGGCGACGGACAGCTTGCTCAGCACGGTGGCGTCGTTGCTGTAGGGGGAGAGGGCCTGCACGGGAGGGACGGCCATGGCGATCCGCAGCCGCCCGCCCGATCCCGCCCCGGCGCCGTCGTCGCTGTCGCCCGGTGCGAAGCAGCCGGCCAGCAGAGGGGTGAGAGTGAGCGCCGCTATGAGGCCGCGGGAGGTGGTGCGCATGTCAGTCCTGTCGTGCGGGGGCCGGGCATGCCGCAGCGGCCCGGAGGGGCTTGATCGGCGGCGACAGCATATAAGGAGAGCCTTACCAAACCCCGTACCGGGTGGGTGAAATCTCAACAACCGGACGGTTCGGGGGTGAAGACGGCGGTATCGACCGGCTGTTCGAACTGTGCCATCGTGGGCGCCGGGCGGAGGTGAGTCGCATGACCGGCGCGGACCCCGGGCTGTTCGGTCCCGGTTCGGTGACCTGGCAGATGCACGGTGACCCCATGATGTGGATCGCCGGCATCCGGGCGCTCTACCTCCAGGCCCTGCACCCCCGCGCGGTACGCGGCGTCATGCAGAACTCGGACTTCCGGCGCGACGCCTGGGGCCGCCTGATGCGCACCGCGAACTTCGTCGGCACCACGACATACGGCACCACCGAGGCCGCCGAGCGGGCGGGCGCCCGCGTCCGGAAGATCCACAGCATGCTGACGGCGACCGACCCGGACACCGGCGAGCGCTACGGCGTCGACGAACCCGGCCTGCTCCTCTGGGTGCACTGCGCCGAGATCGACTCCTACCTGGACGTCCTGCGCAGGTCCGGATTCCGGCTCACCGACGCCGAGGCCGACCGCTACGTGGCCGAACACCGGGAGAGCGCACGCCTGGTGGGCCTCGACCCCGCCGCCGTGCCCGCCGACCGGGCCCAACTCGCGGCGTACTTCGAGAAGGTGCGCCCCGAACTGGCCGCCGGGCCCGAGGCGCGCGACGTGGACGACTTCCTGCTCCACCCGCCGGCGCATCCCCTTCTCGTACCGTTGCGCGAGGTGTTGTGGCGGCGCGTGGCACAACTGGCGTACGCCTCTCTGCCTCCGTACGCCCACGAGTTGTACGGCAGACCGGCCCCGGCACCCGCCACCGCCACCCGGCAACTGCGTCTCACCGGCCTCCTGCTGCGCCGCGTTCCCGCACGTGTGCGGTGGCAACTCCCGCCCAAACACATCCTGCGCGCCATGGCGAGGCTCGGCCCGGACGCGCGGCCGGCACCGTACAAACTCGGACGATAGACCGCCATACTGGGTGGACCAGGGGAGGGGCGGGCGAACAGCTACCGGGGGGAGCGTCGCGCGACATGGGGGAGACCAGGCTCATCCACGGCCGGTACCGGCTGCTCGACCGGATCGGGCGCGGCGGCATGGGCGAGGTGTGGCGGGCCCGGGACGAGTCCCTGGGCCGGCACGTCGCGGTCAAGTGCCTCAAACCGCTGGGCCCGAACCACGACCACGCGTTCACCCGCGTACTGCGGGAGCGGTTCCGCCGTGAGGCCCGGGTGGCCGCCGCGCTCCAGCACCGCGGCATCACCGTCGTGCACGACTTCGGCGAGTCCGACGGCGTCCTCTACCTCGTCATGGAGCTGCTGGACGGCCGCAACCTCAGCCAGCTCCTGGAGGACAACAAGCAGCACCCGCTGCCGGTCGCGGACGTCGTGGAGATCGCCGAGCAGGTCGCCGCAGCCCTCGCCTACTGCCACGAACAGGGCATCGTCCACCGCGATCTGAAACCCGCCAACATCGTGCGGATCGGCGACGGCACGGTGAAGATCTGCGACTTCGGCATCGCCCGCCTCGGCCACGACATCGGCTTCACCTCCCGGCTGACCGGCACCGGCATCGCCATGGGCACCCCGCACTACATGTCCCCCGAGCAGATCGGCGGCACCGAGGTCGACCAGCGCAGCGACCTGTACTCCTTCGGCTGCGTGCTCTACGAGATCGCCACCGGCGTACCGCCGTTCGACCTCGACGACGCCTGGGCGATCCTCCTCGGCCACCGCGACACCCCGCCCCGCCCGCCGCGCGAGCACCGCCCCGAACTGCCCGGGTACCTGGAGCAGGTCATCCTCGACCTGCTCGCCAAGGAACCCGGTGAACGCCCCGGCGACGCCCGCGAGCTGGCGCGCCGGATCAGCGCGCACCGGGCCGCGCCCGCCTACGTGCCGGCCTTCGTGGCGGCCCGCCCCGCCCCGGACGAACCGGCCCGCGCGGGCCGGCTGCCGTCCTGGACCCACGGCATGACCACGGGCCGCAAGGCGGCCGGCACCGGGCTGCGCGGCACGCCGGCCGACCCGGCGGCCGGACTGTCCGGCGAGTGGATCGCACGGCCCGCCACCGGCCCCGTCGAGGAACCCGTCCCCGAGGAGCGGCCCGCCCCGCCCCCGGAAGTCCTGACCGCCCTGGCCGGCCGGCACAACGCGGGCCTCAGCCTCGGCCGGCTCGGCCGCTGGGCGGAAGCGGGGGAGGTGCACCGGGCGGTCGCCGCCGAACGCGAGCACCTGCTCGGCCCCGACCACCCGGACACCCTCGCCAGCCGCTACGAGGTCGCCTTCACCCTCAGCCGCACCGGCCGCGCCCCGGACGCCCTGCGCGAGTACAAGCACGTCACCGAGGCCAGGATCCGCACGCTCGGCGCCGACCACCCCGACACACTCGCGGCCCGCCAGGAGATGGCCTACGTGCTCGGCCAGCTCGGCCGCCCCTTCGACGCGCACCGGGTGTACACGGCCGTGCTCGCCGCCCGTGAGCGCACGATGGGTCCCGACCACCCGGACACCCTGCGCTGCCGGCACAACCTCGCCTTCAACCTCAGCCGCCTGGGCCGCCTGGAGGACTCCCACCGCCTGGCCCGCGAGGTGGCCGCCGCCCGCGCCCGGGTGCTCGGCCCCGACCACCCAGACACCCTGGTCACCCGCTACGAGGTCGCCTACGCGCTCGGCCAGCTGGGCCGGTGGGCCGAGGCCCTGGAGACGTACCGCGAGGTCGCCGAGGCCCGCGCCCGCGCGCTCGGCCCCGACCACCCCGACACGCTCGCCGCCCGCCACGAGATCGGCATCAGCCTGGGCCGCCTCGGCCGCAGCGCCGAGGCCCTGGACCACTACAGCGCCCTGACCGACGACCGCACCCGGGTCCAGGGCCCCGCCCACCCCGAGACCCTGCGCGCCCGCCACGGCCGCTGCGTCAACCTCGGCCGGCTCGGCCGCTGGGAGGAGGCACTCGCCGAGTCCCGTGCCGTGAGCGCCGCCCGCGAGCGGGTCCTCGGCCCCGACCACCCGGACACCCTGGTCAGCCGCCGCGAGGTCGCCGTCGGCCTCGGCTGGCTGGGCCGCTGGTCCGACGCGCTCACCGAGTACCGCCGGGTGGCCGCGGCCCGCGAACGCGTCCTCGGCGTGGACCACCCCGACACCCTCGCCAGCCGCAACGACGAAGCGCACTGCCTCCAGCAACTGGGCCGCGGCGAGGAGGCCGTGGCCCTGTACCGCAGGGTGGCGGCCCTGCGGGGGCAGGGGGCGGCTGTCGGGCGGTGACGAGGCGCGGGGGTGGCGTGGTGACGGTGGACGTGTACGGGGAGGGCGCGTCGGCTGGGTGGTGACCAGGGGGGTGGCGTGTATGGGGGAGCGCCCTGTCGGCCAGGCTGCGCGGGACCGCCGCCGCCCAGGCCGCGCCCAGTCCTCCGCACCGTCCCGCGTGGCGCTCGCCCCCGCCGAGGTGACGTGGCCGAGTGGTGACCGGCGTCGGCCCGCCGACGGACGCGTGCGCACATGCGCGGTCGTCTGGCCGACCTGGATCACCCCGTGTTACGAAGAACCATGACCGCACCCCTGGGACCCCGCGCACACCGGACGTACGACGCCGTCATCGTCGGCGGCGGCCACAACGGCCTGGTCGCCGCCGCCTACCTGGCCCGGGCCGGCCGATCCGTGCTGGTGCTGGAGCGGCTGGACCACACCGGCGGCGCGGCGGTGTCCACCCGGCCCTTCGCCGGAGTCGACGCCCGGCTGTCGCGCTACTCGTACCTGGTCAGCCTGCTGCCGAAGAAGATCGTGCGGGACCTCGGCCTGGACTTCCGGGTACGCACCCGGACCATCTCCTCGTACACGCCCGCCGAACGCGACGGCCGTCCCACCGGGCTCCTCGTCGGCGGGGGCGAGCGGCGGACCAGGGAGGCGTTCGCCCGGCTCACCGGCTCCGACCGCGAGTACCGGGCCTGGCAGGAGTTCTACGGCATGACGGGCCGGGTCGCCCAGCGGGTCTTCCCGACCCTCACCGAGCCGCTGCCCACCCGCGAGGAACTGCGCCGCCGCCTCGACGACGAGGAGGCCTGGCGGATTCTGTTCGAGGAGCCGATCGGGGTCGCCGTCGAGGAGCGCTTCACGGACGACCTGGTGCGCGGCGTGGTCCTCACCGACGCGCTCATCGGCACCTTCGCCGACGCCCATGACCCGTCGCTGAAGCAGAACCGCTGCTTCCTCTACCACGTGATCGGCGGCGGCACCGGCGACTGGGACGTGCCGGTGGGCGGCATGGGCGCCCTCACCGACGCACTGGCCGACGCGGCACGCGCGGCGGGCGCCGTCCTCGCCACCGGACACGAGGCGCTGCGCGTCGCCACGGACGGTCAGAAGGCCGAGGTCACCTACCGCACCGCCGACGGCGAGGGGACCGTCGCCGCCCGGCATGTCCTGGTCAACGCCTCCCCGAATGCCCTGGCGGAGCTCACCGGCGACACACCCCCGTCTCCCGCCGAGGGCGCCCAGCTCAAGGTGAACATGCTGCTCGAGCGGCTGCCGCGGCTGCGCGACAGCGCGGTAGACCCACGCGAGGCGTTCGCCGGCACCTTCCACATCGCCGAGGGCTACGAGCAGCTGGCCACCGCCCACGCCCAGGCCGCCGCCGGTGACCTCCCGGCCGCGCCGCCCTCCGAGATCTACTGCCACTCGCTCACCGACCCGACCATCCTCGGCCCGGACCTGGCCGACCAGGGCTACCAGACGCTCACCCTGTTCGGCCTGCACACCCCGGCCCGCCTGTTCGAGCGGGACAACGACGCCGTACGCGAGGAGCTGCTGAAGTCGACGCTCGCCCAGCTCGACGCCCATCTGGCCGAACCCCTCGCCGACTGCCTGGCCACCGACGCGGACGGACGGCCCTGCATCGAGGCCCGGACCCCGCTCGACCTGGAACGGGACCTCGGGCTGCCCGGCGGCAACATCTTCCACCGCGAGCTGAGCTGGCCCCACACCCAGGACGGCACCGGCCGCTGGGGCGTGGAGACCCGGCACGCGAACGTGCTGCTGTGCGGGGCCGGCGCGGTGCGCGGGGGCGGAGTGAGCGGGGTGCCGGGGCACAACGCGGCCATGGCGGTGCTCGAAAGCGGAAGCGACTGAATCACTGCCCTCCTGTGGGGCACTCCGACAGACGAAGGCATCCGTACCACCGATCGCCCCGCGCGGACGGTCGTACCAGCTACGGGAGGATCTCATGGCCGAGCTCAGCCCGACCGACCTTCAGAAGGCCCTCAAGGGCATGGACTACCCCACGGACAAGCAGCACCTGGTGGAGCGTGCCCGCAACAACCACGCCGACGAGAAGGTCGTCAGGACCCTCGACGGCCTGAAGGAGGACCGCTTCGACGGCCCCAACGAGGTGCAGAAGGCCGTCTTCAACCAGTGACCCGGCCCGCTCAGTCGGCCGACGGCGTCCACCCCACCGCTTCGACGCGCGACGCGTCCGCCGGGCGCGCCTCGTCGAAGAGGACGCCGTCGGCCGCGTCCACGCGCAGCCCGTCCACGTAGACGCCGCGGCCGACGTACAGCCGGTCCGTCGCGTACCGCCACCGCACGGTGAGCCGGCGCGCGGCGGGGAGGCCGGCGGTGAGGCCGTGCCAGACGCGGCCGGACCAGCCGGTCACCGAGCCGGACGGGTGCGGCCGGGGGGCCTCGCCCCGGCGGGACGTCGTGAAGGGCACCGGCTGCCAGGTCGTACCGCCGTCGGCCGTGGCCTCCAGGACCAGGACGTCGGACTTGGGCTCGGTGTCCCACCACAGCGCGCAGCGCAGCCGCCCCCGGCCGGACGACGTGTCGAGCGTGGGCAGGGTGAGGGTCGCCGTGTTGGAGACCGCCATGCCGGAGAACCAGGCCCTGCGTCCCCGCGCCGGCCGGACCGGCACGGCCCGTGCCAGGTTGTTCGCGGCGGCCACCCGCGGAGCCGACCCGGATCGCCAACTCCGCACGGGATGCACCGAGTTGCCCAGGACGACGAGGAAGGAGTCGGTCGTCGGGTCGAGCACCAGCGAGGTGCCCGTGAACCCGGTGTGCCCGGCACTGCGCGGGGTGGCCATCGCACCCATGTACCAGTGCTGGTAGAGCTCGAAGCCGAGGCCGTGTTCGTCCCCGGGGAACGCGGTGTTGAAGTCGGTGAACAACAGCTCCACCGACTCGGGCGTCAGGATCCGGGCCCGCCCGTACACGCCGCCGTTGAGCAGCGTACGGCCGAGGACCGCGAGGTCCCAGGCGTCGGAGAACACGCCCGCGTGGCCCGCGACCCCGCCGAGGCTGAAGGCGTTCTCGTCGTGCACCTCGCCCCACACCAGGCCCCGGTCCAGCCCGGACCACGGCGCCCGCGCGTCCTCCGTGGCCGCGATGTTCGGCCGCCAGGAGGCGGGCGGGTTGTAGCGGGTGCGGCGCAGGCCCAGTGGGGCGGTGATCTCGTCGCGCAGGAGGACGTCCAGGGAGCGGCCCGTGATCCGCTCCAGCACGAGCTGGAGCGAGATGAGGTTCAGGTCCGAGTACAGATACGCCGTGCCCGGCGCGCTGACCGGTGCCTCGTCCCAGATGAGCCGGAGCTTCTCCTCGTACGTCGGCGCGCTGTACAGCGGGATCCAGGCGCGGAAGCCCGAGGTGTGCGTCAGCAGCTGACGGATCGTGATGTCCTGCTTGCCCGCGCGCCCGAAGTCCGGCAGGTACGAGGCGACCTTCGCCTCCAGTTCCAGCCCGCCCCGTTCCATCTGCTGCACGGCCAGGATCGAGGTGAACAGCTTCGACACCGACGCCAGGTCGAAGACGGTGTCCTCGGCCATGGGGATCTGCTCGCCGGCCGGGAACTCGACGCCCGTGTCGGTCTTCTCGTCGTAGGCCCTGTAGCGCACCGCCATGCCGATGGGCCGGTGCAGGGCGACGGTGCCGCCCCGTCCGGCGAGCAGGACGGCGCCCGCGTACCAGGGGTGCTTGGGGGAGGGGCCGAGGAACGTCTCGGCGTCGGTGACGAGTTGCCGAAGATGGGAGGGGAGCAGCCCGGCACGGGCGGCCGAGCCGTGCCGCAGGGTGGGACGTCCCGTGACCGGGGCTGCCTCGGCGGGTAAGGGGGCGAGGGCCAGGGCGCCACCCAGGACCAGGGCACGTCTGCGCGTCAGCCCGCCGTTCGTCGTCGCTCTGTCTGCCGTGCCTTCGGTCACCGCGCATCCTTCCGCCGAACCGCCCTGGACGTCCCGGACAGTATGTCCCCGAGCACCGCCCATAAATCTGACGGTGCATCAGAAAACCCCTTCCATCCTCCGGAGGACTCCGGCATCCTGCGCCCATGCAGACGGAGCTGAGCCAGAAACTGGGAATCGAGCACGCCGTCTTCGGCTTCACGCCGTTCCCCGCCGTCGCCGCGGCCATCAGCCGGGCCGGCGGCTTCGGGGTACTCGGCGCGGTCCGCTACACCGCCCCCGACGAGCTCAAACGCGACCTGGACTGGATCGAGGCGCACATCGACGGCCGCCCTTACGGCCTGGACGTCGTCATGCCGGCCAAGAAGGTCGAGGGCGTCACCGAGGCGGATGTCGAGGCGATGATCCCCGAGGGGCACCGGCAGTTCGTCCGGGACACCCTCGCCAAACACGGCGTGCCCGAACTCGCCGAGGGCGAGGCGTCCGGCTGGCGCATCACCGGCTGGATGGAGCAGGTCGCCCGCTCCCAGCTCGACGTCGCCTTCGACTACCCGATCCGGCTTCTGGCCAACGCCCTCGGCTCCCCGCCCGCCGACGTCATCGCCCGCGCCCACGACCAGGACGTCCTCGTCGCAGCCCTCGCGGGCAGCGCCCGGCACGCCCGCAAGCACCAAGAGGCCGGGATCGACATCGTCGTCGCGCAGGGCTACGAGGCCGGCGGCCACACCGGCGAGATCGCCTCCATGGTGCTCACCCCCGAGGTCGTCGACGCCGTCGCCCCGCTGCCCGTGCTGGCCGCCGGTGGCATCGGCAGCGGACAGCAGGTGGCTGCCGCACTCACGCTCGGCGCTCAAGGAGTGTGGCTGGGCTCCCTATGGCTGACCACCACAGAAGCGGACCTCCACTCGCCCGCCCTCACCCGCAAGCTGCTCGCGGCCGGCTCCGGCGACACCGTCCGCTCCCGCGCACTGACCGGCAAGCCCGCACGCCAGCTCCGCACCGAGTGGACCGACGCCTGGGACGACCCGGACGGCCCGGGCACGCTGCCCATGCCGTTGCAGGGACTGCTGGTCGCCGAGGCCGTCTCGCGCATCCAGAAGTACGAGGTCGACCCGCTGCTCGGCACCCCGGTCGGGCAGATCGTCGGCCGGATGAACAGCGAACGCAGTGTCCAGGCCGTCTTCGACGACCTCACCCGCGGCTTCGAACAGGCCGTGGACCGCGTCAACCGCATCGCCGGAAGGAGCGGCCAGTGAGCAGCAGCGTTCCCGCGGGCTTCTGGGCCCAGGCCACCGCCGACCCCGACCGCGCGGTCCTGGTCGCCCCCGACGGCGAGGAGTGGAGCGCCGGACGCCTGCACGCCGCAGCCAACCGGCTCGTCCACGGCCTGCGCGCGGCCGGGCTGGAACGCGGCGACACCTTCGCGGTCGTCCTGCCCAACGGCGTCGAGTTCCTCACCGCGTACCTCGCCGCCAGCCAGGCCGGGTTCTACCTCGTCCCCGTCAACCACCACCTGGTCGGACCGGAGATCGCCTGGATCGTCTCCGACTCCGGCGCCAAGGTCCTCCTCGCCCACGAGCGCTTCGCCGACGCGGCACGCGCGGCCGCGGACGAGGCGGGTCTCCCGGCCACCCACCGGTACGCCGTCGGCCCGGTCGAGGGCTTCCGCCCCTACGCCGAACTCCTCGACGGGCAGCCGGAGTCGCCGCCCGCCGACCGCACCCTCGGCTGGGTCATGAACTACACCTCCGGCACCACCGGCCGCCCCCGCGGCATCCGCCGCCCGCTGCCCGGAAAGCCCCCGGAGGAGGCGTACCTCGGTGGCTTCCTCGGCATCTTCGGCATCCGGCCGTTCGACGACAATGTCCACCTGGTGTGCTCGCCGCTGTACCACACGGCCGTCCTGCAGTTCGCGGGCGCGTCCCTGCACATCGGCCACCGGCTGGTCCTGATGGACAAGTGGACGCCCGAGGAGATGCTCCGCCTCATCGACCGCCACCACTGCACCCACACCCATATGGTCCCCACCCAGTTCCACCGCCTGCTGGCCCTGCCCGACGAGGTGAAGGACCGCTACGACGTGTCCTCCATGCGGCACGCCATCCACGGCGCCGCCCCCTGTCCCGACCACGTGAAACGGGCCATGCTCGACTGGTGGGGCCCCTGTGTGGAGGAGTACTACGCGGCCAGCGAGGGCGGCGGCGCCTTCGCCACCGCCGAGGACTGGCTGAAGAAGCCCGGCACCGTCGGCAAGGCCTGGCCCATCAGCGAACTGGCGATCTTCGACGACGACGGCAACCGGCTGCCGCCCGGCGAACTCGGCACCGTCTACATGAAGATGAACACCGGCGGCTTCTCCTACCACAAGGACGAGGCCAAGACCCGCAAGAACCGCATCGGCGACTTCTTCACCGTCGGCGACCTCGGCCACCTCGACGAGGACGGCTACCTCTTCCTGCGCGACCGCAAGATCGACCTGATCATCTCCGGCGGCGTCAACATCTACCCGGCCGAGATCGAGTCGGCCCTGCTCGCCCACCCCGCCGTCGCGGACGCCGCCGTCTTCGGCATCCCGCACCACGACTGGGGCGAGGAGGTCAAGGCCGTCGTCGAACCGGCCCCCGGACACCGGCCCGGGCCCGCCCTCGCGGCCGACCTCCTCGACCACTGCGCGCACCGGCTCGCCGGCTACAAGCGGCCCAGGAGCGTCGACTTCATCACCGAGATGCCCCGTGACCCCAACGGCAAGCTGTACAAGCGACGTCTGCGGGAGCCGTACTGGGAGGGCCGGACCCGGCCGGTGTGACACGGCGGTGCGGCTTTGGTCGCACCGGCGGGCCCGGGCGTCATCCTTTGGTCGGCGCCCGCTCGCCCTCCGGCCGATGTCCGGCCGGGCCCCGCCTTCCTAGCGTGAAGCCATGACGATGCGTGAAGCCATGACGATCGCGACCGAAGAGGGACCGCTGCGGCGCGGGGGCGTACGGCCGGGCGAACGGGCCCTCGCCCCCGATCTCGCCCGCGGGATCATGCTCCTGTTCATCGTGCTGTCCAACACGGCCTTCCATCTGTGGGCGGCCCGGCGCGGGCCCTCCGGATGGCAGCCCGTGGACGGTTCATGGCTGGACCACGCCGTGCAGTTCACCATGATCATGATGCTCGACCTGCGGATCTACCCGCTCTTCGCCTTCCTCTTCGGCTACGGCATGATGCAGCTCTACCTCCGGCAGACCGCCGCCGGCACCGACGGGCGCGACGCCGCGAAGGCCCTTCGCAGACGCAGCCTCTGGCTGATCGTCATCGGCCTGGCCCACGCCACCCTGCTGATGGCCGGGGACATCCTCGGCTTCTACGGGGTCCTGAGCCTCGTACTGGGCCTGGTCTTCCTGCGGCGCAGCGACCGAGCCCTGACCTGGTGGATCTGGATCGGAGTCGCCCTGATGGTCCTCGTCACGGCCGGGCCGGTCATCGCCGCGCTGCTCCAGGGCGAGCTGGGCACGCTGGGTGACGCCGACGCCGAGGCCGGCTTCAAGGCGTTCGCATCGGACGAGGAGAACTGGCTCACCGCGGCGGGCACCCGGCTCCAGACCGGCCTGCTCATCACCTTGGGGGCCGCCGCGCTGACCCTCGTCGGCGGCGGATACATCGTCTTCCTGCTCGGCTTCTGGGCCGCGCGCCGCCGCGTCCTGGAGGAACCGGGGCGCCACCGCACGCTGCTGCGACGGACGGCGGTCATCGGCATCACGGTCGGCTGGCTCGGCGCACTGCCCGCCGCCCTCGCCCACGTCGGCGTCCTCGACGTGCCGGACGACATGCAG
This sequence comes from Streptomyces sp. NPDC016851, assembly GCF_055562795.1. NCBI lineage: Bacteria > Bacillati > Actinomycetota > Actinomycetes > Kitasatosporales > Streptomycetaceae > Streptomyces > Streptomyces sp. NPDC016851. The sequence continues at coordinate 139,719 of NZ_JBVHEP010000023.1, read as the reverse complement.
AGCGAATCCGGGGCGCTCACGGCCCTCCGCGACATCACCGGCAACGCCGCGGGCCTCGGCTATGTCGCGGCCGTCGCCCTCTTCGCCCACTGGTGGACCACCCGCGGGCCCCGGCGCGGCGCGACGGCGGTGACGGCGGTGGCTGCGGTCGGCAAACGGTCCCTGTCCTGCTACCTCGCCCACTCGCTGCTCTTCGCCCCGGTGCTGGCCGCCTGGGGACTCGGCCTCGGCGCACACCTGGGCAGCACCACCATGGCGCTCTTCGCGTGCGCCGTCTGGCTGGTCACCGTGGCCGGGGCGTACGCCCTGGAACGGGCCGGCCGCCGGGGCCCCGCCGAAGCGGTCCTGCGCCGGCTGATGTACGGGCCCCGGGCAGACCGGGGCTGACGAGACGAACGGGGGTGACGAGACGAACGGGGGTGCCGCTCCACCGGAAGCGGCACCCCCGCCGGCCGTGGTCAGCGGCGCTCGTGCACCCGGACGACCTTCAGCTTCGGCGAGGACAGGATGTCCTTCTCGCAGAAGCGCGACGTCACCCACTTCTCGTCGGAGAACAGCCGCGTCTGGTCCGCGTGGTGCGGAGACCCCGGGTTCGACGACTGGGAGTACGTCAGCAGGGTGCGGGCCACCGGGCAGCGGCTGCCGTCCCAGCCCACCGCCTGGAGGTGACTGCTGCCGAACGGCACCTCCGTGTAGCCGCCCTGGGCCGCGTTCCACTGCGGTTCGAGCACGTTCCACACGCCGATCCGCCCCGAGCCGCCGGGCACCGGAAGGCGCTCACCGCCCCGGACGACGAACTGGTGCGCACCGAGCGGCGCGTCGAGCGCGATGCCCGCCGCGCGCAGTTCCGCCACCGCGTCGGCGAGGGCGACGGCGAAGCCGGGCGCGTCCGTGTTCAGCGTGTTCGGCGTACGCACCGGGTCCGCAACCGAGAACGGCACCTTCCACAACTCGGCCTCCGGCACCGCCCGTTCCAGCTTCCGCCAGAAGCGGTCGAACAGCAGCGCGCCCCTGCTTCCCGTGTTCATGGTGCGGTCCCACGCCGTCAGCACTTCACAGGCCTCCGACACGTCGACCGCCTTGCCGTCGCTGCCCGCCGCCGTGCCGCCGGGCAGCGCGGCGCACGCCCGTGCGACGTCCGTCGCAGTGAGATCACCGGCGGGCACCCGGTTGGCGAACTGCTGCCGTTGCAGGTCGCGTACGGTCAGCCGGCCCCGGTCCGCCATCGCCGCCACGTCCTCGATCCCGCCGCGCGTGCGCAGGCCGAGCTCCGTCTTCGCCGTGCCGAAGACCCGCTCGTATCCGGTGATCGGCCGGTCGGCGTTGGTCATCCACGCGGTGTCGTTGGAGTTCTCCACGTATGGCGCGTCCTTGAGCGTCGGCATCCGCGCCGGCCCGAAGATGCCCGGCGCCACCGCGCCGGGATCGCTGCCCAGGGCGCAGTCGCCGCGCGAGCCGTCGAGGATCGCGATGCCGGACGCCGGATACGTGGTCCTGCCCAGCGCCGTCGAGCAGCGCCCCGCCAACTCATCGGTGATGCGCGGGAGCACCTGGGACTGGGTGAAGAGGGAATGCCCCGCGCGGTCGGCGGCGATCGTGTTCACCCAGGGGATGCCCTGGTGCCGGGCGAGGGACCCGAGGACGTCGTTCGTGCTGCGCGCCTTGCTGAAGCCGAGCGAGGTGTCGGCGAAGCGGAGGTTCGCGGCGTTCGGGTCGTGCAGGGCGTAGGCCGTCGTCCCCGTCCACGGCAGCGGGACCTGTGAGTTCAGGGAGGTGACGACAGGGCCGTAGCGGGTCCACCACTGGGTGCGGGTCACCGGCGCGCCGTCCTTCACCGCGACCGTCACGGTCCGCTTCTTCATGCGCTCCGGCTCGCCGTCCACGAGGTACGTCGTGGGATCGGCCGGATCCAGCGTCAGCTGGTGGAGGTTGGCCGGTACCCCGGTCGAGACGGTGTGGCTCCACGCCACATGTGCGTTGAACCCGATGGAGATCGCCGGGGTACCGAGCAGAGAGCCACCGGACACGTTCAGCTCGCCGGGGATCGTCTGCTGCGACTGCCAGAACCGGCGCCCGCCCTGCCACGGGTAGTGCGGGTTGCCCAGCAGCAGACCGCTGCCGTTCGCCGTGGTGTCGCCGCGGAAGGCGACCGCGTTGGACCCCATGTCCGGGTCGCCCCACAGCTCGTCGGCCGCCGTCGCCACGGCCTTCGCGTCCGGCGTGCGGGCGGCGGGCCGGGAGGACGGGGTGCCGGAGGCGGTGCCGGCTCCGGCCGGTGGCTGCGCGGCCGTGATCGTGTCCACGAAGCGTCCCTCGCCGGAGATCGAGGCGATGGCGAGGCCACGGGCCGCCACGTCCAGCTCGGTGACCGGACGGACCCAGGAGGCGCCCGCGCAGGCGGGATCCGTGATCTTCTTCTGCTTCAGCCAGGCGTTGTAACCGGCCGCCCAGCCGCGCATCATGTCCCGGACCTCACGGCTCGGGCCCACGGGCGCCGGCTCGGCGAGCAGCTTCTCCACCGTGCGGGTCTCACGGACCCCGCGGAAGTACAGGTCACTGGCGAGATTCGTCCTGGCCCCGGAGAGGGAGCCGCCGGCGGCCGCGGCGGCGCCGAAGTACCGGGAGCGCTCGCCCCGCAGGGTCACGAACCCGTCGGCGAGCGTGCAGACCTCGTCGGACGCCTGCGCCCAGCCCGTACCGAAGCCCAGGCCGGCGTAGTCCTTCGCGAGGATGTGCGGGATGCCGTACTCGGTGTAGCGGATGACGGCGGACAGACCGTCGCGGGACGGGTGCTGCTCCGCCCGTCCCGGGCCAGGGGCGGCGGCCGCGGGTAACGCGGACGCGGCCGTGAACAGGGCCGTGGCCCCGACAACGAGTCGTCTCAGGCGGCTGCGCATCGTGCCCTCCAACGTCAGTGAGGGAAAGGAGACTTGAGGGTACGGACGTGCCGCGTGCGCACCTCCGTACCATGACCTCGGACGCCTCCGGCGGCGGCAGGGTTGAGCCGGTCGGTCCTTGACCTCGCCCGGCGGTGAACCGAGGATCAGGTGTCATGACGACGCCCGGACACGGCAGCACGGTCGACGGAGTCCTGCGACGCACCGCCCGGCGCACCCCGGCGCGCGTCGCGGTGGAGTACGGCGACCGCACCTGGACGTACGACGAACTGGACAGCGCCGTCTCCCGCGCCGCGAGCGTCCTCCTCGGCCAGGGGCTGTCCCCGGGCGACCGGGTGGGCGCCTACGGCCACAACTCCGACGCCTACCTGATCGCCTTCCTTGCCTGCGCACGCGCCGGCCTGGTGCACGTACCCGTCAACCAGAACCTGACCGGCGACGACCTCGCCTACATCGTCGGCCAGTCCGGCAGCAGCCTCGTCCTCGCCGACCCGGGCCTCGCCGCGCGACTCCCCGACGGCGTACGGTCGTTGCCCCTGCGCGACGCCGACGACTCCCTCCTCACCCGGCTGGCCGAGGCGCCCCCGTACGACGGCCCCGAGCCGCGCACCGAGGACCTCGTGCAGCTGCTGTACACGTCCGGGACGACCGCCCTGCCCAAGGGCGCGATGATGACGCACCGGGCCCTGGTCCACGAGTACCTGAGCGCGATCACCGCCCTCGACCTCAGCGCGGGCGACCGTCCCGCGCATTCGCTGCCGCTCTACCACTCGGCGCAGATGCACGTCTTCCTGCTGCCTTACCTCGCGGTCGGCGCGACGAACATCATCCTCGACGCGCCCGACGGCGACCGGCTCTTCGACCTGGTCGAAGCGGGCCGCGTGGACAGCCTGTTCGCTCCGCCGACCGTCTGGATCGCCCTGTCCAACCGCCCTGACTTCGCGACCCGCGACCTGAGCGGCCTGCGCAAGGCGTACTACGGGGCGTCGATCATGCCGGTCCCCGTCCTGGAACGGCTGAAGGAACGCCTGCCGGACCTGGCCTTCTACAACTGCTTCGGACAGAGCGAGATCGGGCCCCTGGCCACCGTCCTGGCCCCCGACGAACACAAGGGGCGCATGGACTCCTGCGGCCGTCCGGTGCTGTTCGTCGACGCGCGGGTCGTCGACGAGGACGGCAAGGACGTACCGGACGGCACCCCCGGCGAGATCGTCTACCGCTCTCCGCAACTGTGCGAGGGCTACTGGGACAAGCCCGAGGAGACCGCCGAGGCCTTCCGCGACGGCTGGTTCCGCTCCGGGGACCTCGCCGTACGAGACGCGCACGGCTACTACACGATCGTCGACCGGGTGAAGGACGTCATCAACTCCGGTGGCGTCCTGGTCGCTTCACGCCAGGTAGAGGACGCGCTCTACACCCATCCCCAGGTCGCCGAGGCCGCGGTCGTGGGCCTGCCCGACGAACGCTGGATCGAGGCCGTCACGGCCGTCGTCGTCCCCCGCGGCGAGGTCACCGAGGCCGAACTCATTGCCCACACCCGCGAGAAGCTCACCCCCTTCAAGGCCCCGAAGCGGGTGGTGTTCGTGGATGGCCTCCCGCGCAACGCCAGCGGGAAGATCCTCAAGCGGGAGCTCAGGAAGAGCCTCGGGGGAGAGGCGGGACCCGCGGCCTCGGACGGATGACACCGCGCAGCCGGTCGGCGAAACCCGTTGTGCCGAAGACCGCGAGGGCGTGAGGATCGACGCCATGCCGATCTTCACAGCCCCGGACGGGACCCGGCTCACCTGTCACCTACGCGGTACGGGTGAGCCGCTGCTCGTGCTGCCCGGCGGGCCCATGCGCGCGTCCACGTACCTCGGGAACCTGGGCGGACTCGACGCCCACCGGCGGCTGGTCTTCCTCGACCTGCGCGGCACAGGACAGTCCGCGGTGCCCGACGATCCGGCGACGTACCGCTGCGACCGGCTCGTGGACGACGTCGAAGCGCTGCGCCGCCACCTGGGCCTGGAGTGGATGGACGTGCTCGCACACTCGGCGGGCGGCAGTCTCGCCCTGCTGTACGCGGCCCGGTATCCGGAGCGGCTGGGACGGCTGGCGCTCATCACCGCCACCCCGTGGGCACTGGGCCTGCCGGCGACGGCCGAGGACCGGCTGGCGGCGGCCCGGCTGCGCGCGCCGGAACCCTGGTTCGCCGACGCGTTCCCGGCGTTCGAGGCCTGGCTGTCCGGCACCGGTGACTTCGACCCCGTGTTCCTGCCGTTCTTCTACGGCCGGTGGGACGACACGGCCCGCGCCCACGCCGACCGCGAGGAGGACGAGACCAACGACGACGCGGCGGACCGCTACGGGGCGGACGGCGCCTACGACCCGGTCGCGACGCGGGCCGCGCTCGCCCGCGTCACCGGCCCGGTGCTGGTCCTCGCCGGTGAGGTCGACGGCGGCCCGCGTCCCGACCTGGCCCGGCGTGCGGCCGAGGCGTTCCCGGCGGCCGAGCTCGCGGTACAGCCAGGGGCCGGCCACTACCCGTGGCTGGACGACCCGGAGTGGTTCGTGCGACGGGTCGTGCGCTTCTTTCAAGGACGGGAAGCCGAGGGGGACTTCGAACGCGACTGAGATCCTCTGCTGTCCGCAGAGCGGGTCCGGCCCGCGTTCCTCATCCCGCTACCGTGCCCGGCATGGACACCGAACCGCACACCGTGCGGGTCAGCGGCATCACCCTGGCCGGGCATCTCGCGCACGAGGCACGGCCCGAGGAGTTCCTCGTGGCCGTGGGGGAGTTCCTCAGCCCTGCGGACCGTACGCCGTCATGAAGCGGTCGCGGAACTTGTCCATGCCCCACCGGGGCGCGTCCGGGGCCGGCTTGAGGCCGTCGGTCCAGCCCCAGTCGGCGACCCGGTCCAGGACCTTCTTGTCGTGCGCGACGATCGTGACCGGCACGTCCTTGCCGGTGTCCCCGGCGGTGACCGTCGGCACCGGTTGGTGGTCGCCGAGGAAGACGAGCACCGTGTCCTCGTCGCCGTAGCGCTCGACCCACTCGGTCAGGCTCCGGATCGAGTACTCGATGGCCTTGCGGTACTCGGCGCGCACCTTCTCCGGGTCCTTCCAGACCTCCGTGGGGTTGGTGCCCTCCTTCTTGATCCGGTGGAACACCGAACCGTCGCCCAGGTCCTCCCAGTCGATCATGCGGGCGATGGGGGACCAGGGGTTGTGGCTGGAGGCCAGGATGATCTCCGCCATGATCGGCTCACGGTCCTTCTTGCCGTGCTCCAGACGCTGGAAGGCCTCCATGCTGAACTGGTCCGGCACGGGCGTCCAGCTGAAGTACGGGCCGTGGTAGCCGAGGTGCTCCGAGTCGTAGATGTGGTCCAGGCCGAAGTACTTCCCCTCCGGCCAGGCGCGGCGCACGCCCGGCACGACGCCGACGGTCCGCCAGGCGCCCGTCTTCCCGAAGTACTTGGTCAGCGTCATGCGGTCGCTCGTGGTCAGACTGCGGTACCGCTGCTGGTTCTTGATCCACAGACCGGACAGGAAGGTCGAGTGGGCGAGCCAGCTGCCCGCGCCCGTCACCGGCGACTGCAGCCAGCCGCTGCGCGACTCGAACCCGGCCGCCTTCAACCGGCCGGTGCCCTCCTTCAGCACGGCGTCGGTCTGCTTCGCCATCGCCGGGTCGTCGATCGCGACGCGGCCGTAGCTCTCGATGAAGGTGAACAGGACGTCCTTGCCGCGCAGGCCGGTGAGCAACTGGTCCGGCGGCGTCTTCGCGAAGGCGTCCACGGCGGCCTGCTTCCGGAAGACCCGCGCGTCCTTCAGGCCCGCGCGCACCTGCTCCACCCGGTTGCCGAGGAACTCCGCGTTGCCCTTGGTGGCGATCGGCACGGTGCCGACCTGCACGCCCAGCGTCATACAGGTGATCCACGCCGTGCCGAGGATCAGCGTCGTCCGGGCGGCGACGGGACGGTGCCGGACCATCAGGTTCGTCAGCCGCACCACGGCGAGCGTGGTGAGGACCAGCACGGCGACGAACAGCACGATCACGCCGATCACCGCCAGCACCTGGCCGGTACGGCCGAACGTCTCCCGCAGGAAGTCCGTGGCGTTCTGGATCAGAATCCAGTCCAGGACCAGATCGAAGGGCCGGGCCAGCACCTGGTAGAAGCCCATGTCGACGAACTTCAGGACCGTGACCAGTCCGAGGAACGCGCCCGAGACCACCGCCATGATCCGCCGGGGCTTCGGCGGCAGCGCGAGCAGCAGCCCCGCGAGCAGTACGCCCTCGGCGGGAATCCGGAGGAACGAGGCGAACTCGATCCGCTCGACCCGGTTGGGCAGCAGCAGCGCGACGACCACGAGCGCGCCGGCCAGGACGGTCGTGCCGACGCTCAGGGCGCGTGAGGCGCGTGGATTCCTTGCCCGCCATCCCCGCCATACGCGCCATCGGCCGGGTTTCCGGGCGGTGGCCGGTGCGGCCGCGTCCGTAGCCCTGTCGCTGCCGTCCTGAGGCTCCGTCTCGGCTGCCGCGGCTTCCGTCGCGAGGGCCGCTGACTCGGTGCCGTCGTCCGCCGGATCGGCCGCGGCGGTGTCGGCTTCCGTGTCGGTGTCGGGCAGGTGACGAGACGGCGTGTGGTGCGACACGCGGAGGTTCCTTCCGTACATGGCCTTGCTGCTGGCACGGCGGACCAGCTCGTAGGGCCGGGTCCGTCATGCTCCGTACGGCCGACCGTCACCGCCCGTTCAACGACGAAGGTCAACCGCGCGCAAAGAGTACGCCGGGAACCGGACCGGTCAGAACGTTCCGGCGGGACTGCGCGCCGGGCCGTCCCCGTGCGGCTGCCCGCTCAGCCGCACGGGTCGTGGTACTCGAGGTCGGGGAAGGCCTTCGTCCAGACGCCGCGTGGGACGGTGCCGGGCCGCACCGTGCAGAGCAGTCCCGCCAGCCGGCCGGGATCCGTGGGCAGCAGGACCAGTTGGCCGCCGAGCCCGGCGGTGAGGCCGGGGCCGGTGGAGAGGGCGAGCGCGTCTCCGTTCGGGCTGACCTGCCGGACGGAGAAGCCGCCGATTCCCTCCGTCACGGCGGGGACGTCGTAGATCAGCTCGAAGCGGCCGGTGCGCGGGGCGTCCGACGACGCGTCGGCCGTGAAGGACCAGACGGCCAGATCACGAGCTCCGGTCTGCTCCTGCCAGGCGGCGACCACCCCGCCCTGCCGCGTGTCTCCGGCCGTGACGCCCTCCATGAGGAAGTGCGAGCCGGGCAGGCCGACCGGCGGGTCCCCGCGGTCGCTGGACGCGGGCTCGTCGAGGTCCCACACGCGGGGCTGCCCGATCTTGGCGGGCAGCGTCACCATGAAGCGGTGGTCCAGGACGGTGAAGGTGAGCGTGGACCGCTGACGGTCGACGGTCACGTCGTCCCTGAGCCTGCGGGCCGTCGCCGAAGGGGACAGCCGGTAGACCGTCAGACGTTCGTCGGCCTTCGGCCCCTTGGCCGGCTTCACCAGCAACAAGGCCTGCTGCCTGCCCTCCTGCGGCACGGCGGCCACGGCGGAGCCCGGCACTTTCTGGCCCCGGCGGGGGCTCCCCGGCCGGTCGAGGTTCCACAACTGCGTGCCTTTACCGGACAGGACCGCGAGGACGTCCGGCGCCGTGAACACCGGGGTGAGGGAGCCCTCGGTGTCCACCGGCACCGATCCGGTGCGGCGCGGCCGGTCGGGGCGGCTGACGTCCCAGATGACCAGAGGGCCGTCCTCACCGGTCTGAAGGGCCAGGCGGTCGCCGTCGGCGGAGATGGCGGTGGGACCGTGCGTTCCGGTGAAGACGTGCCGGAGTTCGGGCCGGCCGCCGGACAGGTCCCACAGGCCGGTCCGCCGGCCGTCCGGGTCCCGGGCCAGGAAGAGCGCCCCGCCCGGCAGGAAGGCGACGGACCGCCACGGCGCGGGCACCGTGGCCACCTTGCGGGGCGTCGTCCCCGTCAGCCGCCAGATGGTGGTGGTCTTCAGATCGTCGCCGTCGGCGGCGAGCAGGTGATGGTCCGGCGCGAACGCGTCACCGGGGCCGAAACGATCCGAGCTGACATAGGCCCCGTCCACACTGTGCGGAGGCGGACTCCACACATGGACACCGCCCTTCTCGTCACCGGTGACCACGCCCCGCCCGTCCGGCCGGTAGGCCACGGTGACCAGCGGCACACTGCCGGGCAGCACCTCGCCCTTGTAGAAGCTGTCCGGTTCCGTGGCGCCGTCGCTGTTCTGGTAGATCCATGCGTTGCCGTCCGTGGAGCCGGCCGCGACGAGGTGGCGGCCGTCCGGGGAACGGGCGATCTGCCAGTAGAGGCCGTCAGCGGAGTTGCCGTAGCCACTGAGCCCGTCAGATGGCTTCACCCGGCCCAGGTCGGACACGTCGAGCGTCACGACGCCGCGGCTGGGCAGGGCGGTGGTCAGCGACCGGCCGTCGGCGCTGAAGGCCATCGCGATGGCCGACCTCCGCAGGGTCGTGCGCAGCCGTGGCTCGGCGCGATCGGCGGTGTCCCAGAGCTGGACGCGGTCCCGTCCGCCGGGCCTGGTGGCCGCGGCCGTGACGGCGAGCAGCTTCCCGTCGGGCCGCCACGTGACCGCCAGCATGTCGCGGGAGGCGTCCGCCATCCGCACCGTGCGCGGAACCGGGGCGGCCGGATTCCGCAGGTCCCACAGCACCATGCGGCCCCGGGCCAGCGGAACGGCCAGTGTCGTGCCGTCCGCGCTGAGAGCGGGCCGGTACGACCGGTCGAGGCCCTCGGTGGTCGCGCGGGCCGTGCGACGGGGGCGGTCGACCTGCCGAAGGTCGTAGACCTGGAGCTCCTTGACGGTCTGGACGTACAGGTTGCGGCCGTCGGGCGCCCAGAACACGGACGAGTTCGCGCCGACGCGGATCACCGGGCCCCGACGAGGACGGTACGGATCGCCGGTGTGCCACAGCCGCACCGTGCCGTCCCGGCCGGAGGTGGCCAGCACCGCTCCGTCCGGACGGTAGGCGACGGAGTAGACGCCCTTGGTGTGTCCGGCGAGCCGGGTGTGGACGGGAGTCAGGGCGGAGCGCACCAGACTCGCTTTCGCCTCCTCGGTGGGCGAGGTCCGGTACGCCGTCAGGCTCAGGTCGAGCGCGGCCGCCGGGTCCTGGGCGCGGAGCACGTCGGCCTGGGCCGCGATCCGCTCGGAGGCCAGGACGGCGGCCTGTTCCCGGGACTTGGCGCGCTCGGTGTAGGCGAGCGTCCCGACGACGGTGAGGAGGAGGGCGAGAGCGAGGACGCCGCCGGTCAGCAGGGCGCGGGTGAGCTTGCGCCGGCCGTCGGCCCGCAGGCTGCTGTGCAGGAACTCCCGTTCGAGGGCGGTGAGTACAGGGGGTGCGTCGCCGCCGGTGTCCTCCTCGTCCGTGGTGACGGCCCCCGACGCGGGCGTGTTCGAGGGGACTTCGGGCGGCGTCCGCGGAGCGGGCGGACGCTTCGCGGTGTCCGGCCCGTTGCCCGCTCCTGCCCAGGCGCGGACCGCGGACAGGCGGTTGCCGGTGTACAGATAGTCCCGGTGGCGGTGGCCGGCGTCCCAGGCGTGGGCGGCCTCGGTCAGTTGCTGCCGGGCGAGCAGGCGGGCGCGGGCGCCCAGGATCCAGGTGCGCAGGTCGGTCCAGGCGTACAGCAGGGCTTCGTGGGCGATGCGCAAGCCGTCCCGGTCCAGCGTGATGAGACTCTTCTCCCGGAGTAACTCGCAGACGACGCGCAGACGTTCCCGCTCGTCGGGGCCGTGTGCCGCCAGCACGTCCTCGAAGGTGACGCGTCGGGCGACGGGTTCGCCGGTGGGAGTGAGGTGCACGAGGCTGAGCAGCAGCGTCCGCAGCGATCGGCGCTCGGCGGGGGTGAGGCCGTCGTGCAGGGTCTTGCACGACTCCGTGACCGCGTTCCAGATGCCGCCCGTGGCCTGGTAGCCGGCCAGAGTCATCCTGGCGCCCGAACGGTTCACCCAGGTCCGCTGCAGAGCATGCGCCAGCAGCGGCAGTGCCGCGGCCGGCCGCTCCTCGACGGGTGTGTCCCCGTCCGGCCGCCGCAGGTCCGACAGGATGCGGTCGACCAGTCCGGGCTCCAGATCCAGCCCGCTCCGCTCGGCAGGACCCTCGATGGCGTCCCTGAGCGCTCGGCCGTCCAGAGGGGCACAGTGCACCGGAGGGTTGGAGGAGAGGGCGGCGCGCAGTCCGGGGTCGGCGAGGCATTCGCCGTAGAAGTCGGCTCGGACGGCGAGCACGATCCGGGGCCTGGCGTCGTCCGGCCCGGACCGATCACCGTCGGCGCTGCCGGACACCAGACGGAGGAACTCCGCCCGCTCGGTTTTCGCCGCGGTGGTGAAAACCTCTTCGAACTGGTCGATCACCAGCACTCGGGGGACGGCGGCCGCGGGGCGACGGGTCTGCTCCTGGTCGCCCCGCGCGTCCGCCGGCGGGGCGGGGAAGCGCCCGGCGGCCAGCTCCGCCAGCACCGTGTCCGGCGGCAGTCCGGTCGCCTCGGCCCATTGGCTCGCCAACGACCGCAGCGGGGCCCTGCCGGGCGACAGCATCCGTAGGACGGGCCAGGTGCGCGTCCGTCCCGTCGCGTGGTGATGGTCCAGCCGGGCCAGCAGACCGGCCCCGAGGAGGGATGACTTGCCCGAGCCGGAGGCTCCTATGACGATGACGGGCCGGCGCTCCGCGTCCGGCGCCTCCACGGCTTCGGTCAGTTGGTTCAGTTCACGGTCCCGGCCGAAGAACCAGGTGCTCTCCTTCGGCCCGAGCGGCCTCATGCCGAAGTAGGGGCACGGCAGCGGAGCCGGCGGGTCGGCGGCTGGCGGACCGGGGAACCGGTAGGCACGGTTGGGCGCGATGACGAGTCCGCCGAGGGTGCCCTCGCTGGAGACGTGGGGGCGAGTGGTGTCGTCCGACTTCTCCTCGATGCCGCGGTGGAGCCGCTCCAGGGTGAGCATCGGCGGCCCGGCCGGGTCGCCGTCACTGAGCAGGCTGATGAGCTTGCCGCCGAAGAGCGTGTGCCGTTGCCCCTCCGGAGCGAAGGACGGGGCGTAGGACGACGCCGAGGCGAGGAGGAAGCTGCCGGACGGGCGGACCTGGGCGTAGGGGCCGACGGCGCCCGAGCCGTGCGGCACCTGGGAGATGCCGGAGAAGCAGCAGTCCAGGACGACGACACTGCCGGACGGTGCCTCCTCCAGCAGGCCCTTGACGGTCTCGTACGGGACTGCCGAGGCGACCCGCTGGGCGTCCATGGACCAATGGGTCGCGAGGTACAGCTTGTTGCCCGGCCCCAGCAGCCCGTGCCCGACGTGGCAGAAGAGCACCACGCCGTCGGCCTCTTCGCAGGCCTGGGTGACCGCCTCGACGACGGCCTCCGGGCCGGCGTCGGACGGCACCCGCAGGACATGCTCCGGCGGCATCCCGCACAGTTCGTGGAGCAGTCGGGCCAGGTCGTCGAGGGTGGTGTCGACTCCGGGCAGGTCGGCCAGGCGCGAGCCGCTGCGGTGGCGCCCGGTGCCGGTGAGCACGGCGCGGGCACCGGCGAGGGAGAGCCCGGATCCGGCCGGGTCCGGATGCACCCGTCCCGGGGCCGTCACAGGGCGGGTGCCCCGCCGTCCGGACCCGTGCCCGTGGGGCGGGCGGGGCCGGTCGGCGTGGCGGCCGACCGGTGCGCCGGGTCGGGTGTCCCGTGCCCGTCCCCGTTCCCGCCGACACCGGCATCCGGCTGCTGTCGCCCGGGATCGCCGGCGGCGGCATCCTGCGCCGGATCCAGTTGGGCGGCGAGTTGGCTGACGAGCGCCTCCACCTGTGCGGGGTCCATCGAGCGCACCTGGGTGGACGTCACGCTGATCTGCGTGCCGTCGGGCCGGGTCAGGGTCACCGACTGGTCGCCCTTCCGGCTCTGCACCCAGGCGATGACGGCGCCCGCCAGCACGCTCGCCACACCGCCCGGGGCCAGCAGCGCGAGCAGGGCGTCCGCGGCGAGCCCCATGGTGCCCGGGCGCGGCGGCGCGGAGGCGTCCGCCCGCGTCACGCGGCCCCGCAGGCGGGGTTGTGCGGTGAGCCACCGCCGCAGGTCGTGCACGTCTGCGGTGCCTGTCGTCTCTACGGTGACGTGGATCTCCACAGCCATTCCCCACCCGGAGCAAGTGCCAACGTGTCACAGGATGATAGGCGCGGCACGGGTTTCGTGAGTGAACAGCTGAGGAGACGTCATCCGGGAGTTGGTGAAGCCGCCACGATCAACTGTGTCCGGAGCCGCCGGGGGACCGATTCGGCTACGGTCACGGGGGAGGTAGACACGTGTCCTGGCCCTCTGTGATCATCCTTGTCCCCGCGGAGCGGCGTCCGTTGCTCGAGAGGCGAATCCGTGCTTTCGAGCTCGTGCCGGATCCTGCGACGGGCGACGACAGGCTGCACCGGCACGGGTACTCGTACTGCATCGACCTCTCGGGCGGGATCCTGGCGGACTACGAGCGCGACGAGCTTGACGAGGTGACGACCCGGATCGGCGAACCGTACGCGGCTTATGTGTCGTGCCAGTCCATGGACGCGGCCCGGGCCCTTCTCAGCGAGCTCCTCCCTGGTCTCGACGGTCTTGTCGACACCAACCATCACGAGATCCTGCAGGCCCGCGAGTTCCTCGCGCTGATGGACCGTTGTCCCGGATGGGACTGGCGCCGTCAGCCGAGCACGGATCTCAAGTAGGCCGGCTCACGTCAGCGTCCTGTCGCGCAACGAGCCCTCCGTCTGCGCCATGGCATCAGCCGTCCGCGGCCACCGCCACCTCCCGCGCCCACCGGTAGTCCGCCTTGCCGCTCGGCGACCGCTGGATGGCCGGCGCTATCACCAGTTGCCGCGGGATCTTGTATCCGGCCAGCCGGTCCCGGCAGTGGCTCTGGATGTCCTGCAGCGACGGGCGCCGCGCGCCTTCCCGTAACTGCACCACCGCCGCCACATGGTGGCCCCACTGGGGGTCCGGCACCCCGGCCACCAGCGCGTCGTAGACGTCAGGGTGGGACTTGAGGGCCTGCTCGACCTCCTCCGGGTACACCTTCTCGCCGCCGGTGTTGATGCACTGCGAGCCGCGGCCCAGGACGGTGACCACGCCCTCCTCGTCGACGGTGGCCATGTCGCCGAGCAGGACCCACCGCCGGCCGTCCTTCTCGAAGAAGGTGGCGGCGGTCTTGGCCGGGTCGTTGTAGTAGCCGAGCGGTACGTGTCCGCACTGGGCGACCCGGCCCACCTCACCGGGCGGCACGGGTTCGTACGTGGCCGGGTCCACCACCTGCGTGCGCGCGTGGACCCGGACCCGGAAGCCCCGCTCGGGCCCCGAGTCCTCGGTCGCCGTCCCGTTGAAACCGGACTCCGACGAGCCGAAGTTGTTCAGCAGCATGGCGTTCGGCACCAGCTCCCGGAACTGCCGGCGCACCGTGTCCGACATGATCGCGCCGGACGACGACACGCTGAACAGCGACGAGCGGTCGATGTCCCGCAGCGGACCGCTCAGCGCGTCGATGAGCGGCCGCAGCATCGCGTCCCCGACCAGCGAGATACTGCTGACCTTCTCCTTCTCCACGGTCCGCAGCACCTCCTCGGGCACGAACTTGCGGTGGATCACCACCCGTTGCCCGAAGTTGAAGCCGATGAACGCCGTGAGGGTGGAGGTGCCGTGCATCAGCGGCGCCGTGGGGAAGAAGGTGATCCCCGAGCCGCCGGCCGCGACCCGTTCGGCCAGCTCCTCCGGTTTCTTCACCGGTTCACCGGTCGGCGCGCCCCCGCCGAGCCCCGCGAAGAACAGATCCTCCTGCCGCCACATCACACCCTTGGGCATCCCGGTCGTACCGCCGGTGTAGATGATGAACTGGTCGTCGCCCGAGCGGGCCGGGAAGCCGCGCTCGGGTGATCCCGCGGCCTCCGCACGGGAGAAGTCCACACAGGGCACCGCGGCGGCCCCGGGCGCCGGCGCACCCACCCGGACCAGATGCCGCAGTCTCTCCGCCCGGGGCCGCGCGGCCGCCACCCGGTCCGTGAACTCCGCGTCGAAGACCAGCGCCACCAGATCAGCGTCCCGGTAGAGGTACACCAACTCCTCTTCGACGTACCGGTAGTTGACGTTGACCGGGACGATCCGTGCTTTCAGGCAGCCCAGCACCGTCTGGAGGTACTCCACGCCGTTGTAGAGGTGGAGCCCGAGGTGCTCGCCGGGGCGTATCCCGCTGTCGAGCAGATGGTGGCCGACGCGATTGGCCGCCGCGTCCAGCTCCGCGTACGTCAGACGGCGTTCCGCGCCCGTGCCCGGATGGTCGACGTACACCAGCGCCTCACGGTCGGGGACCACGTCGACGACCGACTCGAACAGGTCGGCAAGGTTGTACTCCACCGCTCCTCCTGACCCCGGGACGTGCCTGGCATCGGACGGTTCGCCGGTCATCAGAGCAAAGGGCGGTCCAACTGTGAAGGGCTCGCGCGAAGAAATCTGACTGTCTGTCAGAAAACCCTTGAAGTGCCTCCCTCCCTACTGCAACCTGTTCTCGTTCCATGAGAGGGGAGTTGTCCATGGGTGGGACGGAACACCTCACCGTGCAGCGCGAAGGCGCCACACTGGTGCTCACGCTCAACAGGCCCGAAGCCAGGAACGCGCTCTCGCTGCCGATGCTCGTCGGCCTCTACGACGGCTGGCTGGAAGCCGACGCGGACGACTCGGTCCGCTCGATCGTGTTCACCGGCGCGGGCGGCTCGTTCTGCTCGGGCATGGACCTCAAGGCCCTCGCCGGCGACGGCATGGCCGGCGAGGAGTACCGCGACCGGCTCAAGGCCGACCCCGACCTGCACTGGAAGGCGATGCTGCGCCACCACCGCCCGCGCAAGCCGGTGATCGCCGCCGTCGAGGGCTACTGCGTCGCGGGCGGCACCGAGATGCTCCAGGGCACCGACATCCGCGTCGCCGGAGAGTCCGCGACCTTCGGCCTGTTCGAGGTCAAGCGCGGCCTGTTCCCCATCGGCGGCTCCACGGTCCGGCTGCCACGCCAGATCCCGCGCACCCACGCCCTGGAGATGCTCCTCACCGGCCGCCCCTACAGCGCCCGCGAGGCCGCCGCCATCGGCCTGATCGGCCACGTCGTCCCGGACGGCACCGCGCTCGCGAAGGCGCTGGAGATCGCCGAACGGATCAACTCCTGCGGCCCGCTGGCCGTCGAGGCCGTCAAGGCCTCCGTCTACGAGACCGCCGAGATGACCGAGTCCGACGGTCTCGCAGCCGAACTCACCCGGGGCTGGCCCGTCTTCGACACCGCCGACGCCAAGGAGGGCGCCCGCGCCTTCGCGGAGAAACGACCGCCCGTCTACAAGCGCGCGTAGGCGCCGCGCCGGCTTCGGCCGGTTCAGAACTGCGGGTCGTCGGTGGCTGAGCGCGCAGTTCCCCGCGCCCCTCTGGGGGCGCGCCCGTGCACGCCGATTCGAAGGAGGCAGGCCCTCAATGTCCGCAGTTCTCAAGGCGCCGCTCGTCGTCGAATTTCCCTTCACCCGCTCCCTCGGGCCCGTCCAGGCTGCCTTCCTGACCGGTCTGCGGGAACGTGTGATCCTCGGGGTGAAGACCCGCGACGGCCGTATCCTCGTCCCGCCCGTCGAGTACGACCCCGTCACCGCCGAGGAGATCCGCGACCTCGTCGAGGTCGCCCCCACCGGCACGGTCACCACCTGGGCCTGGAACCACGATCCTCGCCGCGGCCAGCCCCTCACTACCCCCTTCGCCTGGGCGCTGGTCCGCCTCGACGGCGCCGACACCGCCCTGCTGCACGCCCTCGACGCCCGGGGCCCCGACGCTGTGCACACCGGCATGCGCGTCCGCATCCGCTGGGCGGCGGAACGCACCGGAGCCATCACGGACATCGCCTGTTTCGAGCCGTACGACGGCGACCCACCCCGACTGACGGGTACCACGGGACAGTTCGAGGACCCGGTCACCGGGATCGTCGCCGCCGCCCGCCTCGACTACACCTACTCGCCCGGGCGCGCCCAGACCGCCTACATCAACGCCCTCGGCGGCCGGCGGACCGTCGGCGAACGCTGCCCGTCCTGCCGGAAGGTCTACGTCCCGCCGAGGGGTGCGTGCCCCACATGTGGGGTGGCCACATCCGAACAGGTCGAGGTGGGGCCGCGCGGCACAGTGACCACGTTCTGCATCGTCAATATCAAGGCGAAGAACCTCGACATAGAGGTGCCCTACGTCTACGCCCACATCGCCCTCGACGGCGCGGACCTCGCCCTGCACGGCCGGATCGGCGGCATCCCGTACGACGAGGTCCGCATGGGGCTGCGCGTCGAGCCCGTGTGGACCGAGGGCGGCCGTTATCCCGACCACTACCGGCCCACGGGCGAACCGGACGCGGACTACGACACCTACAAGGAGCTGCTGTGACGAGCGCACCGCGGGACCGCGAGATCGCGGTCGTCGCCTTCGCCCAAACCGTCCACCGGCGCACCAGCGACGAGTTCTCCGAGGTGGAGATGCTCATGCCGGTGCTGCACGAGGTCCTCGACCGGACCGGCATGAAGACCGCCGACATCGACTTCACCTGCTCCGGCTCCAGCGACTACCTCGCCGGCCGCGCCTTCTCCTTCACCCTCGCCCTCGACGGGGTCGGCGCCTGGCCGCCCATCTCCGAGTCGCACGTCGAGATGGACGGCGCCTGGGCCCTGTACGAGGCCTGGACCAAACTCCTCACCGGCGACGCCGACACCGCCCTGGTCTACGCGTACGGCAAGGCCTCGCCCGGCTCGGTCCGCGACGTCCTCACCCGCCAGCTCGACCCGTACTACGTCGCACCCCTGTGGCCCGACTCCGTCGCGCTCGCCGCCCTCCAGGCGCAGGCCCTCATCGACGCCGGCGACACCGACGAACCGGCGCTCGCGGCCGTCGCCGCCCGCAACCGGGAAGCGGCGACCGCCAACCCGCACGCACAGCTCACGGGGCCGGTCCCGCAGGGCGACCACCTCGTGCGGCCGCTGCGCACCGGCGACTGCCCGCCCATCGGCGACGGGGCCGCGGCCGTGATCCTCGCGGCCGGCGACCGGGCCCGCGACCTGTGCGAACGCCCCGCCTGGATCCGAGGCATCGACCACCGCATCGAGGCCCACGGCCTCGGCGTGCGCGACCTGACCGACTCACCCTCCACCCGCCTGGCCGCCGAGCGGGCCGGCGCCTTCGAACGGCCCGTCGACACCGCCGAGCTGCACGCGCCCTTCACCGCCCAGGAGATCGTCCTGCGCAAGGCGCTCCGCCTCGGCGACGGCGTCGTCGTCAACCCCTCCGGCGGTGCCCTCGCCGCCAACCCGATCATGGCCGCCGGTCTCATCCGCATCGGAGAAGCCGCCGCGCGCATCCACCGCGGCGCGTCCGACCGCGCCCTCGCCCACGCCACCTCCGGCCCCTGCCTCCAGCAGAACCTGGTCGCCGTCCTCGAAGGGGAACCCCGATGAGCAAGGAGCCCGTGGCCGTCGTCGGTGTCGGCCAGACCAAGCACGTCGCGGCACGCCGGGACGTGTCCATCGCGGGACTCGTCCGGGAGGCGGCCCGCCGCGCCCTGGACGACGCCGAGCGGACGTGGGCCGACATCGACGCCGTCGTGATCGGCAAGGCGCCCGACTTCTTCGAGGGCGTCATGATGCCCGAGCTCTACCTCGCCGACGCCCTCGGCGCCGTCGGCAAACCCATGCTCCGCGTGCACACCGCGGGCTCGGTCGGCGGATCCACCGCGCTCGTCGCCGCCAACCTCATCGCGGCCCGCGTCCACGGCACCGTCCTCACCCTCGCCTTCGAAAAACAGTCCGAGTCGAACGCCATGTGGGGCCTGTCCCTGCCCATCCCCTTCCAGCAGCCCCTGCTGGCCGGAGCCGGCGGGTTCTTCGCCCCGCACATCCGCGCCTACATGCGGCGCAGCGGCGCCCCCGAGACCATCGGCGCCCTGGTCGCCTACAAAGACCGGCGCAACGCGCTGAAGAACCCCTACGCCCACCTGCACGAGCACGACATCACCCTCGACAAGGTCATGGCCTCGCCCATGCTCTGGGACCCGATCCGCTACTCGGAGACCTGCCCCTCCTCCGACGGCGCCTGCGCCATGATCCTCACCGACCGCGCCGGAGCCGCCCGGGCACCGCGCCCGCCCGCCTGGATGCTCGGCGGCGCGATGCGCAGCGAACCGACCCTCTTCGCCGGCAAGGACTTCGTCTCCCCGCAGGCCGGCCAGGACTGCGCGGCCGACGTCTACCGGCAGGCCGGGATCACCGACCCCCGCCGCGAGATCGACGGCGCCGAGATCTACGTCCCGTTCTCCTGGTACGAGCCGATGTGGCTGGAGAACCTCGGCTTCGCCGGCGAGGGCGAAGGGTGGAAACTCACCGAGGCGGGCGTGACCGAACTGGACGGGGACCTGCCCGTGAACATGTCGGGCGGTGTGCTGTCCACCAACCCCATCGGCGCCTCCGGCATGATCCGCTTCGCCGAGGCCGCACTCCAGGTGCGCGGACAGGCCGGGGAACACCAGGTGGACGGCGCCCGCAGGGTCCTCGGGCACGCCTACGGCGGCGGTTCGCAGTTCTTCTCCATGTGGCTGGTGGGAGCCGAGCCCCCGGACTCCTGAAAGGTCCCGCTCACGTGCCCTGTCGGCCATGGGGCACGATCGCTAGGCTGGCCGCGGACGACGAACCGGGAGGAGCACGGACGTGGCCGAGACCACCACCCAGCAGCGCCCGCTCACGGGCTGGGACAAGCCGGAGCTGGACCTCACCAACGCACAGTGGCAGTCCAGCAGCCGGGGGCGGGGGGATGTCCAGATCGCCTTCGTCGAGGGCTTCATCGCCATGCGGAACAGCGCCCGCCCGGAGAGCCCCTCCCTGATCTTCACGCCCGCCGAGTGGGGCGCGTTCGTGTCGGGAGCGCGGGAAGGGGAGTTCGACCTCACCTGACGCCGATCCGGGGGTGTTCCGCCCGCATTTCCGGACACGCGACCTGAGACGTCCTCCCGGGGCCCGCGCCTGAGCCAGGCTGACCCCGGAGGCACGGTCGTATCCCGGAAGGCGAGGAACCCATGAGCACCCTGCCGGTCATCGCGGCGGTCGACGGTTCGGACGGCAGCCTGCGCGCCCTGGAGTGGGCCCTCGACGCCGCCCGCCGCCGGTCGGCACCCCTGCGTATGGTGCACGTACGCCAGTACGCCCACTGGGCGCAGCCCGAAGTACTCGCGGCCGGGCCGCCGGACCCGCAGGAAGACCCGGTGCTCGACCGGGTCCGCGCCGACCTGGAGGGCGTCGACGGCCTGCCGGACACGGAGTACCTCGGCCTGGAGGGCGCGCCCAGCGCCGTCCTGACCGAACAGAGCTCCTCCGCCCAGCTGCTGGTCCTCGGCTCCCGGGGCCGCGGCGGCTTCGCCAGCCTGCTGCTCGGCTCCGTCGGCGTGGCCGCCGCCCGCGACGCCGAGTGCCCCGTCGTGGTGGTGCCCCGGCCCGGACGCGACGTCCCCGGCGAGGCGCCGTCCGGTCCCGGCCCGCGCGTGGTCGTGGGCCTGAAGGTGGACGGCCCCGACGAGGCCACACTCGAGTTCGCCTTCGCCGAGGCCGCCCTGCGCGGCGCCCGGCTCCAGGCGGTCGCCGCCTACCCGTGGCCCGCGCAGCCCTGGATGACGCCCGGCGACATGCCCCCGCCGATCGTCGACCAGGACGTCATCGAGGACGAGACCCGGGTCCTCGCCGAGGGCTTCCTCGCCCCGTACCGCGAACGGCACCCCGACGTCCGGGCCGAGACGGTTCCGGCGGCGGGCGACGCCGCCGGACACCTCGTGGCGGCGTCCCCGGGCGCCGACCTCGTCGTCGTCGGCCGCCACCGGCGGCACCTGCTGGCACCCGCCCGCATGATGGGCTCCGTCACCCACGCCGTCCTGCTGCACGCCGCGAGCCCCGTCGCGGTGGTCCCGCCGGCCCCGCCGGAGGACTGACCCCGAGGTAATGGATAGCGGCAGGCCTATCATTAGGCCCATGCGGGAACCGATCAGCAGGGACGCCCGGCTCGCCCTGGACCTGGCCCTCACCGTCCGGCACGACGGCGACGGCGGTGTCGCCGACGACCTGACCGACCCGGCAGGCCTGACCGCCTGGGTCCGGGCACACCCCGAGGTCCTGCCGGACGCCGGCCGTCTCACCGCCGACGCCGCCCAGCTCACCGCCGTCCGGGACCTGCGGGCCGCCGTCCGCGCCCTCTTCGCCCGCGCCGTGCGCCCCGGCGAACCGAGCCCCGCCGACGCGGCCCGCCTCCTGCCCGTACCCGAAGCCGTACGGCGCCTCAACGAAGCCGCCGCCCGCACCCCCACCGTGCCCGTCCTGGACTGGCCCGAGGGAACCGCACCCGACGTCCGTCACCAGCCCGTACACGGCGGCGACGACCTGACCGCCGCCCTCGCGCACGCCGTGATCGCGTTCCTCGCGAGCCCCGACCGCGACCGGCTGCGGGCCTGCCACGCACCCCGCTGCGTGCGGTACTTCCTCAAGGACCACCCGCGCCAGGAGTGGTGCAAACCC
Organism: Streptomyces sp. NPDC016851; assembly: GCF_055562795.1. Classification (NCBI taxonomy): domain Bacteria; kingdom Bacillati; phylum Actinomycetota; class Actinomycetes; order Kitasatosporales; family Streptomycetaceae; genus Streptomyces; species Streptomyces sp. NPDC016851. The sequence goes on along the minus strand of NZ_JBVHEP010000023.1, from coordinate 118,237 downwards.
TCCTGCGGCAACCGCGCCCGCGTGGCCCGCCACCACCAACGCCACCGGACGACGGTCTGAGACCACCTGAGCCCGATCGGGTCGTCGCCCGGGCGGCACTTCGCAGGCCGGGCCACGTACCATGGCGGCATGTCGTTCCTCCGCCGCCGCAGCGCCACGCCCGCCGGGCCCGACTTCGACGTACTGGCCATGGACCCGGGCGACTGGCCCGGCAACCTCGGTGCGGGACTGCTGCCCGCACCCGACGGCACCTGCCAGGGCGTCTTCCTGCGTTACGACCTCTTCGGCGGCCGTGGCCCCGCGATGATCATCGGCAATCTGCCGGAAGGCTCACCGGCCCGGGACGTCCCCGAGGGCCAGGTCCCCTTCGAGGTGGCCCAGCTGCTGCTGGCGCTGGAGAACGACGAGGAGATCACCGTCGTCAGCACCGAGGACGTGCCGGTGATGCAGGGCGACAACCTCCTGATCGTGCGCCGAGTCAAGCTCTCCGAGGGCCGCATCTCCTGCGTGCAGTTCGACCGCAGCGACAACGTCCTGGTGACCATCGCCGCCTGGGACCGCCCCATCACGGACGACCTGTACGCCCTCCTCAAACCGCTGCCCGCTGAGCTCTTCCAGCAGGGCTGAACCCGGCGGCAGCCCGCACACGAAAGGGCCGCGGTGTGGCGGGGCCGGCCCCCCACCGCCCCGTCGTGCCCCGCCGCCCGTGGCGCCCCCCCCGCGCCCCGCCCCCCCGGCCC